>JANOKE010000198.1:0-8109 GCA_031419135.1 Gemmatimonadaceae bacterium | reverse complement strand
CCATCGGCCTGCACGCCAAGCGGATTCACGATGAAAACAAACGCGCGCCGACGCTCTTCGAAGGTGTCGAGATGGATCTCGACGTTGTCGTCTGTGCCCACACGATCCCGTTCGGCCAGCGTGGAACGAACAGCCCCATGGGGCTCAAATGCGCGAATGCCGAAATGCATGGCGGTTGGTGAATACCACACCAACACCTCGGTGGAATCCGGCGCAGGGCGTTGATCCACCGGCTGGTACAGCGAGAAACCGGTCAGGCGACGGGCTTTACGCCACACGGCCTCGTCAAGCAAACCGTCCACCACAATGGTCGCGTCGATGGGACTCGACATCGGCACCACGGTGCCGCCGAGCAGCGCGTGAAACACCATCGAGTCGACTTTTGGCTGCGACTGCGCGTCGCGTGGGTTGGCAGGGCGCGCCGTAGAGCCCGTCGCGGCAAGTTGCAGCGCGACACCCAAAAGGACGAAAGCAAGCATCCCCGAAAGTTAGTGCCTGCGTTAGCCTTCGGCATGCCCTCTCCACGCACCGAACAGGCGATCGCCAAACTCGCCGACCTGACACCGCGGCAAATCGTCGCCGAACTTGATCGCTACATTGTGGGTCAGGCCGACGCGAAGAAGGCCGTCGCCATCGCGCTGCGCAACCGGTGGCGTCGACAGCGGGCGCCCGAATCGATTCGCAACGAGATCGCGCCCAACAATATCATCCTCATCGGGCCCACTGGCGTGGGGAAGACGGAAATCGCGCGACGCCTCGCCAAACTCTCCGGCGCGCCGTTCACCAAAGTGGAGGCCTCGAAGTTCACCGAGGTGGGCTACGTAGGCCGCGACGTGGAATCGATGGTGCGTGACCTGGTCGAGAGCGCGATCGACATGGTGCGCAGTGAACGCGAGAACGAGGTGGAAGATCTGGCCAACGGCAAGGTCGATGAACGTTTGCTTGATCTGCTGTTGCCGGTTCCGCCCGTGCCGGAGTCAAAGGAACCGACGAACGATCAACGCGCGGAACATGAGGCCGCCGCCGAACGCCACAAGCGCACCCGCGACAAGCTGCGTCAGTTGCTGCTGGACGGGCAACTCGACAGTCGCGAGATCGAACTCGACGTCACGCAATCCGGACCCGGTATGCCCGACCGCATGACCCCGGGCGCTCCGGAAGGCATGGAGAGCGTCGCGGAGTGGTTTCGCGACATGATGCCGAAGAAAAAGAAACGCCGCACAGTCAAAGTCACCGAAGCGCGTCGCATTCTGCTCGACGAGGAACTCGACAAGCTCATCGATCTTGACGACCTCACCGGTGATGCTCTCGAACGCGTGGAAGCGATGGGCATCATTTTCCTTGATGAGATCGACAAGATCGCCGGCGAACGTGGACCCGCGGGCGGACCCGACGTGTCACGCGAGGGCGTGCAACGCGACCTGTTGCCGATTGTCGAAGGCTCCAACGTACAGACACGCTATGGCATGGTGAAAACCGATCACGTGCTGTTCATCGCCGCCGGTGCCTTTCATGTATCGAAGCCCAGCGATCTCATTCCCGAACTGCAGGGACGGTTTCCCATCCGCGTCGAACTCAAACCGCTCACCGAGGCGGATTTCGTACGCATCATGACGGAACCCGAAAACGCCCTCACCAAGCAGTACGCGGCATTGGTCGAATCCGAGGGCGCAACACTGACCTTTCAACCCGATGGCATCGCCGAACTCGCGCGCGTGGCAACCGTCGTGAACATGCGCATGGAAAACATCGGCGCGCGTCGCCTGCACACCGTGATGAGCACGCTGTTGGAAGACGTGCTCTACGAACTGCCCGATCGCGGCAAGGATCCAGTGAATGTGGATGCTGCCATGGTGCACGAACGCCTGAAGTCTATTTCGGAAGATGAAGATCTCAGAAAGTACATCCTGTAGCCCAGACGTCTCCCGTCTCCCGTCTCCCGTCTCCCGGCTGGCTGCTTCGACGTCTCCCGTCTCCCGTCTCAAGTCTTCAGTCTTTGATCGCATGCCTCGTCTCCGGCATGGTCCAATACACCACCAGTCCCGCAAACGCGCACGCCGTCACGTACGAGTAAAACCACTGTTCGTGCCCCATCTGCTTGAACCACAGCGCCACATATTCCGCCGTGCCGCCGAACAGTGACACCGCGATGGCGTACGGAAACCCGACACCCAGCGCCCGCATGCCGGTGGGGAACAATTCGGCTTTCACGACGGCGTTGATCGACGTGTAGCCGCTGATGGCCAACAACGCGACGCATAGCAACAGCAGTGCCTCCGGCACGGTGCGTGCCTGCTCCAGCGCCCGCATTAACGGAATCGTGCCGAGCGTGGCCAGCACGGCAAACGACATGAGCACGGGGCGCCGTCCTACTACGTCCGAGATCGCACCCACCAGCGGCTGAACCAGCATGAACAGTGCCAGTGAAATCGCCGATACCATCGTCGCATCGCTCTTGCTGAATCCCGCCGTGTTGACGAGAAACTTCTGAGCGTAGGTTGTGAAGGTGTAGAACGCCACGGTGCCACCCGCGGTCAATCCGATTACCGTAAACACCGCGCGCGGATGCGCTCGCAGTGCTGCCATGCCCGACGGTGCGTTGGCCGTTCCAGCCTCCAGCGCGCGCGAGGCGACGAACGCATTCGACTCCTCGAGCGATCGGCGCAGATACAGCGCCACCACGGCACACGCCGCGCCAATGAAGAACGGAATGCGCCAGCCCCACGCATCAAGTTGTGCGCCCGTCAGCGTGCGCTGCAGCACCAGGAGCACACCGAGCGCCAGCAGTTGACCCATGATCAGCGTCACGTACTGAAAGCTGGACCAGAAGCCACGATGTTTGGCGCCGGCCATCTCGCTCAGGTAGGTCGCGCTCGCGCCATACTCGCCGCCTACACTCACCCCTTGCAACAGCCTCGCCAGCACCAGCAGTATCGGGGCGCCAACGCCAATCGTGGCGTAGCCCGGCGTCACCGCGATCAGCAACGATCCGCCACACATGAGCAACACCGATGCGCTAAGCGCCGCGCGGCGACCGTACTTGTCGGCGTAGCGCCCCAGCAGCCACCCGCCGATAGGCCGCATGAAGAAGCCTACTGCGAACACCGCCGCCGCATTCAGCAGTTGCGCGGTCTGACTCGCCGGCGGGAAAAAGGCCTGAGCGAAGTACAGCGAAAACGCCGAATACACATACCAGTCATACCATTCAACCAGGTTGCCGACGGACCCGCCAAAAATGGCCCGGAGGCGTTGACGCGACGAGATCGGTTGGACGGGGGAGGTGGTGAAAGCTGTTGACATGTGCCAAGCTGACACCGGGTGCACGCGCTGTCGACTCCAGGGTGCCACTATGCACCTCCGCCGCATAAATTCCCCCCCCATCGCCGGATTCGAGGGCGCGGCCACTGCGGCTGCGCCTTTGCCGTTCCGGCTCACTCCACGGCCAATGTCCCTGCGCCCCCATCGCGACTTTCTCAACATCAGCGACTTCTCAGCCCACGAGACGTTCGCGTTGTTCGCGTTGGCTGAACGCATGCGCACCAAGGCGTACGTCGGCAAGCCGCTCGCCGGCATGGCGCTCGCCATGATCTTTATGAAGGCCTCAACACGCACCCGGGTCTCGTTCGAGGTGGGAGCCACACAGTTGGGGGCCACAGCGCACTTTCTGTCGCCGCGCGACGTCCAGATCGGACGTGGCGAGCCCATCGAGGATACGGCGCGCGTTCTGTCGCGCTATGTCGATGGCATCATGATTCGCACGTACGCCCACGCCGACGCCGAACGGCTGGCCCAGTATTCCGGGGTGCCGGTCATCAATGGTCTTACCGACTTGTCGCATCCTTGCCAGGTGCTGGCCGATGTGCTCACCATACGACAGCATCTGGGCGAAGTGCGCGGGCGCACCGTAGCCTGGGTCGGCGATGGCAACAACATGGCCAACTCATGGATCGAAGCCGCCGCACATCTGGGATTCACCTTGCGCCTGGCCTGTCCCGAGGGCTTCGATCCCGATGCCGACTTCCTCGTCAAGGCTGCGCAGGCAAATGTGACGCTGCTGCGCGATCCACGTGAGGCCGTTCAGGGCGCTGACGTGGTCACCACCGATGTGTGGGCATCGATGGGGCAAGAGGAGGAACGGAACCAACGCGCACGCGCATTCGCCGGATTTCAGGTGAATGCGACCCTCATGCAACGCGCGGCGCCGCACGCAATCTTCCTCCACTGCCTTCCGGCGCACCGCGGCGAAGAGGTGTCGGCCGACGTCATCGACGGTGCGCAAAGCGCCGTCTGGGATGAGGCCGAGAATCGCCTGCATATTCAGAAGGCCATCATGGCGGTCCTCATGGGCCGCGAGGTACTCAGCTAATGCGTCCGGTTCCCGGCGACACGGCACCCGATTTCACCTTGCTCACCGATACCGGTGAGTCCCTGACTCTCTCCTCGCTGCAAGGTCGTTCCGTTGTGCTGTTTTTTTATCCGAAAGACGACACGTCCGGCTGCACCACCGAAGCCTGCGAGTTTCGCGATGACTTCCCGCGTTTCGAGGCTGCCAACGCCGTGATCCTCGGCATCAGTCCCGACGGAGTGAAGTCGCACGCCAGGTTCAAAGCCAAATTCGGGCTTCCCTTCACGCTGCTCGCCGACACGGAAAAGGCCGTCGTCGGTGCCTATGATGTGTGGAAGGAGAAGTCCATGTACGGGCGTAAATACATGGGTGTCGAACGCACCACCTTCGTGATCGACGCCAACGGTCGCATCGCCAACGTCTTCGAGAAGGTGAAGCCTGCCGGCCACGCCGCACAGGTGCAGGCGGCGCTCAACGCGCTCTGATGCGCGACGGTGTCCGCGGGACGAACGGCTGCCACGCTGGCATCCAATCCACACCCACTCTGCCATTTTGAGTATTCGGCGGGCATCTTTACGGTTCGGTCGATCACCGGCCGAGCCAACCGGATACCGTCTGATGACTGCCACTTCCGCCGACGCGCTCAAGCGCACCCCGCTCCACGATGTCCATGTCGCGCTCGGCGCGAAAATCGTTCCCTTTGCCGGCTATGAGATGCCGGTGCAGTACCCCACGGGAATTACCGCCGAACACAAAGCCGTGCGCGAGTCGTGCGGCATGTTCGACGTCTCGCACATGGGAGAGGTGCTGGTCCGCGGTCCCGATGCGATTCGGTTCGTGTCATCGCTCACCAGCAACGACGTGGCGGCGCTGGCGATTGGTCAAATCCAGTATTCCACGCTGCTGCGTGCCGACGGCACTATCGTCGATGACCTGCTCGTGTATCGCTTTGCCGATCAGCTCATGCTGGTCATCAATGCCAGCAATCGTGAGAAAGACCTCGCGCATCTGCGCGCCGGCCTCGTGGGGTTTGAATGCATCATGACCGACATCAGCGACAGCATCGCCCTGCTCGCCATTCAGGGACCCGACGCCGCCGGTGTGGTGCAATCCATCGCCGATGTACCGCTGGCCGACGTGAAATACTATCGATTTACCGAAGGACACGCTGCGGGAGTGCCCTGCACATTCTCGCGAACCGGGTACACCGGCGAGGACGGCTTCGAACTGTACTTCGGTGCGACGAACGCGGTGGCGGTGTGGAATGCGGTGATGGCGACTGGCAAGGTGACACCGACGGGACTTGGTGCGCGCGATTCCCTGCGGCTCGAGGCCGGATTGTGTCTGTATGGCCATGAGCTGGACGATCAGGTGACGCCAATAGAAGCGGGACTCAATTGGATCGTCAAACTTGGCAAGGCCGAAACGTTTCTTGGTCGCGACGTGTTGGCGCGGCAGCACAACGAGGGCACCGACCGTCGGCTCGTGGGCTTCACGCTCGACGAACGCGCGATCCCTCGGCAGGGATATGGCGTGATCTACGGCGGCATGGACTTTGGCGAGGTGTGCAGCGGCACAATGAGTCCTTCGCTCGGCGTACCGATAGGGACGTGTTACTTGCCCAGTGCGGCCGCCGTTGTCGGGACGCAGTTCGAAGTCGACATTCGTGGCAAGAGGCTTCCCGCGCGAGTGGTGAAGTTGCCGTTCTACAAGCGGTCGGCGAAGGCATGACCACCCGCGCGCGCGCTGCCGCCACTCGGCGTGGCGGAAGCGGCGACGACGCGCCCAGCGTAGTGGCCATTCTCATGAGCGACGTCGAGCCCGCCGTACGGCTCAACGCCGCGCTTGAGGCGATCGGATTCGCAGTGGTCATGATTTCGCCAATGGACGACGTGCGCGGCGATCTGCGGCGCGCGGCGCCGGACCTGCTGGTCCTGACGGGTGCGCTGCTCGATCCAGCCAACGTTGCTCTCGTGCGGCACCACCTCTGGGACAGCGTGCCGGTAGTGGGCTTCACCGACGTATCCGATCCGTCCATGCACGAGCGTTTGCGTGAAGTCGGTTACGCCGAAACGTGGCCCAAACCAATCGTGCTCGATGACGTGGTTGACGGCATTCGTCGCCGTCTGGAGCGTCAGCGCCTGGCCGAGCTAACCGGACTGGTGGGCGAATCGGAACCCATCCGGGAAGTACTGGTGAAGGTCGAGCAGATTGCGCCCGTATCCAGCACCGTGCTGATCGAAGGCGAGAGCGGTACCGGCAAAGAGCTGGTGGCGCGCGCCATTCATCGACTTGGACCGCGGCGAGCGAAGCCATTCATTGCGGTCAACGTGGGAGCGTTGCCGGAGACACTGCTCGAAAGCGAGTTGTTCGGGCACGAGAAAGGCGCGTTCACGGGCGCCGCCGAACGACGACTCGGCCGCTTCGAGCTGGCCGATAGTGGCACTTTGTTTCTCGATGAGATCGGCGACGTGCCGCCGAGCACGCAAGTGAAGCTGTTGCGAGTGCTCGAGGAGCGCGAAGTCACGCGGGTGGGCGGCGTGCAGGCCTTTCCGATTGACGTGCGGGTCGTGGCGGCCACCAACCGACCGTTGCGCGAGCATGTGGAAGAGGGCGGGTTTCGCGCTGACCTGTACTATCGACTGAACGTACTGCGCATCTATCTGCCTCCGCTGCGTGCGCGTCGTGACGACATCCCGCTCCTCGTGCGGCGCTTTGTTTCGGAGTTCTCACGGCAACACGACCGGCCATTCCACGGGATTGCGGCGGAAGCGATGGCGCTGCTGTCGGAGTATCCGTGGCCTGGCAACGTGCGCGAGTTGCGCAATCTCATCGAAAGCATGGTGGTGCTGGCGCACGGACGGGAAATCGTGGCCGACGACATCCCGCGTGCCATTCGCGACGGTGGTGGTCGGCGGCTGCTGCCGGTGCATGTCGGCCCCTTGGTGCGCGAGGGCGAGCGATCACAGGGACGCGAGTTCGAATTCATCGTGCGTTCGCTGGTCGAGCTCAAGTTACAGGTCGAGGAGCTTCGTCGTCGAATGGACGTGGAAGGACGCGTGTCTGCGCCGGCATGGGTTGGCGAGGTCAGATCGTCGATGGCTGGCGCACCCGCCTTCGGCGACCTGACGGCACCGGCGGGGCTGGTCCGCGGGATCGAGCCCCGTGATCAAGAGATACCGCCAACGACGATCACTCTGGGACCGGGGATGACGATGGCCGAGATCGAGCGAATGGCCATTCTGGGCGCGCTTCGGGATACCTCCGGGAATCGTCGGAAGGCAGCGGAACGACTTGGGATCGGCGAGCGCACCCTGTATCGCAAGCTCCGGGAGTACGATGTGATTGTGGACGACGACGAGGGGGAGGGGATGGAAGCCCTCGACGCAGGTTGAGGTGCCACCGGTTACGTCCATGCCGGACAACACCTTGGATGAAGTCGCGCCTTGCTATGCGCCGGACTTGTCCACATATTGGCGGGCGAAGCTTTTGGTCGACCCCTGATGGTCAGATCCCTCCCCGGAGCGATTTCTGTCGATCCCAGTCAATTTTGGCACGAGCCCGTCATCGTCGCCCGTGTTGTCCAGCTCGGTAGTCGGGAGCGTCCTCCCATTGCGTCGAGCCGAAGAGCTCATTTCGACCCTGCCCGGGGTCTTGTCCGTGCGGATTGTGCCCAGCGACACCGGCGCGATCGACGAGATCCATGTTCTGACGACCAACGAGGTCGCTCCGAAGAACATGGTGCGCAATATCGAGAGTGCGCT
>JANOKE010000197.1:0-3064 GCA_031419135.1 Gemmatimonadaceae bacterium | reverse complement strand
GCGGGCGCCCGACCGGTTTGGAAGATGGACTATCCGGTGAGCCGTGAGGAACCGATGCATAACGATCCATTCACGCTGCGCATCTGGTGTGATATGACGGTGTCGTACCGTCCGCACGGGGCGGAACGGGTGGCACGCATCCTGGCGCCGTGTATCGAGCAGTGGGTGGCCGGCAAGAACGGTACACAGCTGCCTCGCGGTGCGGAGTTTGGCCGCAGACGTCTTCAGGACATTGCGTTTAGCTATCCGATGAATGTCGGTCGGCCCACCGAGGTATCGACGTCGGCGCAATGATGGCGGGTACGGCCGACGCGTCAATCGCGAGCGCACTTGTCACCGATGCCGTCGTCGCCGGCAGATCCGAGAGACAGCCCAGTGTCGTTTTTCTGAGCCCGACCGCGCAAATCGGTGGAGCCGAGCGAGTGTTGCTGGATATGATCGCGAGTCTGCGCGCCGCCCATCCCGATCAGCGCCTTGCCGTCATCACCAGCGGCGACGGCCCGCTTGTCGAGCGGGCAATCGCGTTGGGCGCAATCGTGACGGTGCTTCCGTTTCCTCCTTCACTTGCGAGGCTCGGTGACGCGGGAGCAGGCAGCATGTGGGGCCAGAGCGGCCATCAGGTTCGGCTGCTCGGACGCTCCGCCATGGCCGTTCCTGGTGTGCTACAGTATGCGAGTGCGCTGCGGCGCGTGTTAGAGGCATTGCAGCCAGACGTCGTTCACTCCAACGGCGCAAAGATGCACGTGTTGGCCGCTGGGGCGTCCAAGGGAATTGCGCCACTGGTCTGGCACATCCATGACTACGTTGGGCAACGCCCATTCATGCGTCGCGCGTTGCGATTGAGCGTGAGACAATGCGCAACGATTATCGCCAACTCGCATAGCGTTGCCGAGGATGCTCGCGCCTGTCTGGGCGCAGGTGTTCCGGTGCACACGATGCTGAACGCGGTGGATCTGGAGCGGTTCACGCCGAGTGGGCCCGGGCTCGACATGGATGCATTGGCCGGCATGCCGCCGCCGCCGGTGGGCACGATATGCGTTGGACTGGTAGCGACGTTCGCGCGGTGGAAGGGTCACGACGTGTTTTTTCGCGCCCTCGCGGCACTCCCTGTGGAGCTGCCGATTCGCGCGTACGTGATTGGCGGACCATTATACGAGACGCGCGGCAGTCAGCACACTATGGAAGAGCTGCGGCACATGTCGGTTGAGCGTGGGTTGGAAGGGCGCGTAGCATTTACCGGTCATGTGACGGACGTGGCCTCCGCGATGCGTTCGTTGGACGTGGTTGTACACGCCAGTGTTGCTCCGGAGCCATTCGGACTGGCGATTGCTGAGGCGATGGCGTGTGGCCGGGCGGTAATTGCGAGCGGCGCGGGCGGCGCGATGGAGTTCGCGGTGAAAGAGCAGAACGCGCTGGTGATTCCACCCGGGGATGCTGCCGCGCTTGCACAGGCAATTGTGCGACTGGTGCGCGATAAATCGCTGCGCTCGCGGTTGGGCGACGAGGGATACCGCACGGCGCGTCTGCGCTTCGACCGTCGACGCTTTGCGGCCGGGTTGTCCGCGATTTACGCGCAGGTCGTCAGGGCAGCGAACGGATGAGGGTGCTGCATGTGTCGAGCGGCAATCTGTACGGTGGGATCGAGACTATGCTCGTGACGATCGCGCGCAATCGGCATGCGTGTCCGCAGATGGAGCAGCAATTCGCGATGTGTTTCGATGGGAGAGTGACCGAGGAGCTGCGCGACACGGGTGCCGTTGTGCATATGCTTGGCGCGGTGCGCCTGAGCAGGCCACGGTCGGTGTGGCGCGCGAGAAGCGCCCTGCGCTCTGTGCAACGCAAGATCCGGTTTGACGTGGTCATTTGCCATGGTCCTTGGCCGCTCGCCGTATTCGGTCCTGCCGTTCGACGCGACGGCATCGCGTTAGTCATGTGGGCGCATGGTACGTATGCTGGTCGGAACTGGTTGGAACGATGGGCGCGTTTGCATCTACCCGATCTGGTGATCGCCAACAGCCAGTATACATGCGGCCATGCGGCGCGGTACATGCCAGGCGTGGCGCGAATAGCCATTCTTTGCCCCGTCGAGGTGAGCCCAGCGAAATTTGAGCCGCACCAACGAAGTATGGTGAGAAAAGCATTCGACACGCCCGAAGAAGCGGTGGTAATCGTGCAGGTTAGTCGAATGGAGGCATGGAAGGGACAGCGAGTGCTGTTGACGGCGCTAGCGAGGTTGGGTGAGAACCCAGCTTGGTGTTGCTGGATCGTTGGCGGCGCGCAACGCGCGTCCGAACAGAGATACCTCCGCGAATTACGAAACCTGGCCGCAGACTGCGGCATCGCTGAGCGTGTACGATTTCTCGGAGCGCGTACTGATGTTCCGCAGGTGCTTGCAGCTGCCGACATTCATTGTCAACCAAATACGGGGGCCGAGCCATTCGGGATCACTTTCATTGAGGCGATGGGCGCTTCGCTACCTGTAGTTACCTCCGCGATCGGAGGGCCTTTGGAGATTGTGAACGAAACGTGCGGGCGGCTTGTGCCCCCAGAGAACGTTGGGAGTCTCGCTGCAGCGATTGATGAGTTGCTGGCGAGTGTTGCTGTGCGCAAGCAGCTGGGGGCCGCCGGTCTCGCCCGTTCTCGAGTGCTGTGCGATCCGCGCGCGCGACTCACCGACCTCGACGTCGCTTTGCGGAGATTGGTCGATGGTGTGAAGGAACCTGACAAGCGGATGTCAGCGGCTGGTCGTGCAGGAACAGCGGCGTAGCGATGCTGTCGATTGCTCTGTGTATCGTGGCGGCGATTGTCAGCTTCGTCATAGGCCGCAAGTCGCTTGTCGCTGGATTGGGAACTGTACTCACCGTCGGATACGCGTATGGGATTGTTCGCGCCAACATCGTACAGACCGGATCACATTTTCTTTTCGACGCTGCCGTAGCCGGGTTGTATCTGGCACGACTGACCAGGCTTTCATCCAGTGGCTCGCCACCGATTCCACGACAGCTCGTGTGGTGGGTGGTGCTCTTGATCGGTTGGCCAGTGCTGCTCATGGCTGTTCCGAAAC
>JANOKE010000196.1:0-1649 GCA_031419135.1 Gemmatimonadaceae bacterium | reverse complement strand
GCGGTGAGGGCAGAGGATTTGCTCTACCCTCACCGCTCACTCCTCCAACGCTCACCCCTTTACCTGCTCACCCCCTCCAACGCTCAACCTCTGCCTGCTCACCCCTCCAACGCTCAACCCTCACCCTCTCCGGCCCCTCGCTACGCTACGTCGACGGCATGAAATCCCGCCGAAACGCGAAATCGGCCTGCGCTGCCGTCACCGACGCGAACTCGCGTGTCTTGCCGGCGTGACACCAGGTAATCCGGTCGAGATGCGGCAGCAGCAGCGGCAACTCGTGACCCGTGACAACCACCGCACCGCCGTGCGCCGCGAACCCACGCATGGCACCCATCAACGCGTCGGCATCGAGCGGCGTGATGCCGCGAAGTGGTTCGTCCGTCACCAGCACGCGGGGTTGGCGCGCCAATGCCACCGCCAGCTCGGCGCGACGCCGTTCGCCACCCGATAACGTCGCCGGCGACTGCTGCACCCGCTCGGCGATGCCCAATACCAAGGCGAGTCGCTCGAGGTCACCCGTGCCGCCAAACCGGTCTCGCGCGGCGCGCATTTGACGAAGCACTGTGATACCCGGCAGCAGCAGATCACGCGCCGGCAGGAAGAACACACCGCGCTGCGCAAGCTGCGGCAAGGTCACGCGCAACTGTCCCACGCCATCAACACGCACCACGCCATTGTCCGGTGCCCTGATGCCCACGAGGATGCGCAACAACGAAGTCTTTCCCGCCCCGTTTCTTCCCAGCAGTCCTGTTACCTGTCCCGGCTGCGCGCGCAACGATGCGGAACTCAACACCTGACGATCGCCATAGGAGAGTGAGACGCAGTCCGCTTCGAGCGGATTCGCGGTAATCATTCCGGTGCGCCCGCTGCAATTCCAATCGCCACCCGCAACAGCCCCTCAGCCACCACCACGATCGCGCCGGTGGTGATCGCACTCCAACGCACCGAATAGCCCAGATTGGCGAACAGCAGTGGTGCGCCAATTCGCCGCCGATCGATCTCCGCCAGTAACATGACGACGATGAACGAAACCAGCGTGGCAATCGGGCCCGTAGCGATGGTTATTGGTGAGTCTCGCGTGGCATGCGGCGCCAAGGACGGCATGCTCACGGCGACCAGCACGAGTATGCGCACACCAACCCAGATCACGATCACATGCCGAACATGCCACCGCACCAACGGCGACTCCCATGGCCATTGCGTCGCTCTACGCATGCCCTCTCGGTGGGAGGAATGGAAACGCCGGGCGGGCATGACACCCCGTCCGGCGCTTCGAAGTTCCCTTCGGTTGTTCTACTCCCTACTCTGTTCTCCTACTCCCTACTCTGTTCCCGGTACTTCCTACTGCCTACTGCCTACTGCCTACTGTATTTTGCCAACCCCCAACGCCCTGTTCAACTCCATAATCGCGGCATCCAGTTCCTTCCGCAGCACCTGATAGCGATCCAACGCATCGCGACCCACTTTCTGATCGCCACGCGAGGTCATGCCTGACAGGTACGTGATGTGTGCCTGCAGTCCCGGCTTGCCATAGCGCACCGGCTGCGTCATCAGCTTCTCCGAGACTGCCTTCACTTTGGACAGTGTATCGGCCGCAGCGCCCGTCGCAGTCTTCAGTCGCGTTTCGGCGGCCTTCGCCCGCTGCACGG
>JANOKE010000195.1:0-9451 GCA_031419135.1 Gemmatimonadaceae bacterium | reverse complement strand
CAACTACGCCCGGCACCAGTCTCGGTGCCGGGCGCATTGCGAAGCCCTGAAGTTCAGCCTGAGTTGGTCCCTGCTCAGCGGCACCCTCTGTTTGCCTTGCACCTGACGGGCTTCGAGGTCGACGACGCCGGCCCCGCTGGCGTGGTGTTCAGCGTCACGGTGAGATTCGCCGTTGCCGTCGCATAGACGTGCACGATCGTTGAGCCCGTTCCGACGGCTCCATCACCAAAGGTCCACGACCACCCTGTTGCCCCAGTGGAACCCGTGCCATTGAAGGTGCAACTGAAGGCGGCGCAGCTGTACGTGAACGAGGCCACGGAGGGACCGCCTCCGCCGCCATTCATGAAGCCCATGTAGAGCAGCAGGTTCGGCGTGTTGGGATTGATGCTCGTGATCTTGTTGAGGCTGGCATTGCTGGTCAGCGCAGCGCCCACCTGCGCGGGTGTTTCCGTGGGATGCAGCGACAGATAGAGCGCGGCCGCGCCGGCCACGTGCGGGGCAGACATGGAGGTTCCGCTGATCGTACTGATGCCACCGGCCAGCCAGTCGGACGTGATGTTCTCGCCCGGAGCGCTGATGTCCACGCACACGCCACCGTTCGAGAACGTCGCAAAGCCGTCGCTGATGGTCGTGGCACCAACCGTCAGCGCGTTGGGAGTGCGCGCCGGTGACTGGGTGCACGCGTCAATGTTGCTGTTTCCGGCGGCGATGGCGTACGTAACGCCAGCGGCGATTGATGCGGTGACGGCGTCATCGAGCGCCTGGAAGGCGCTGCCGCCCAAGCTCACGTTGGCGACTGCCGGGCTGATGAAGTTGTTGGTGACCCAGTCGACGCCGGCGATGACATCAGAGAATGGCGCCGAGCCAGCGCAGCTCAGCACGCGGACGCCGTGGATCGTGGCGTTCTTGGCGATCCCGTATGTCGTTCCCGCGAAAGTGCCGGCGGTGTGCGTGCCGTGCCCGTTGCAGTCGACACCATCGTTGTTCGCGTCACTGGAAACGAAGTCGGCGCCAAAGGAGGCGCGTCCGCCGAAGTCCGGATGCGTGTACTGGATGCCAGTGTCGATGCCGTAGATGTGGACGCCAGTGCCGGTGGGCGTGTAGGTGTAGCTGTTGTCGAGAGGCAGACTGACTTGGTCGACGCGGTCCAGACCCCACGAGGGCGTCGGCGTTTGGGTCGCGATGGCGTAGGCCATCTCGTCGGGGATAATGCTGGCGACCCGCGGGTCTTGAGCAAGCCGCGCCGCCGCCGCGTCGGACAGATTCTTGATCGCGAAACCTCTCAGTGAATATTTGTAGAGATGTCCGAGCTGGCCACCATGCTGACCGGCGAGTGCGGTGGCGAGCTGATCAACGTTTCCGTTGCGATCGCGGAGCGTGACGACGAACGCGCCGGGGATCGCCGACTGGCTGCCAGACTGGACGTTGGTGCGTGGTGCGGTCGGCCCAATATTGGGACCCGACGCGTCGGAGCACGAGACGAGTGCGGCCGTCATGACGGCCAGCGTTGCCCACTTCTTCATGGTGAACCCCTCCTTGGGGCATAGGCGTGGAACAGGCGGCGACGGCCGAGCAGAGACTGGGGAAATTTAGGACGTCGCGGAATGCACTCCGGGAGCCCTGGCGAATTCGATGGGAGAAAGAATCGCCACTACGGCCAGCGAACAAATTGCAGCCCTGTGGCGGGGCAGTCAAGCAGACTGGAGGTTGATCGCGTTCGATTCCATCCCGCTGCAACAACTCGCGCTGATGAACCATCGAAAAGAGACGTGGCTTCGGCGCAGCGCAGAGCTCGGCACAGATTTCCTACGGCGACACGCCAAATCCGCGAAACGCCGTGACGACATCGCGCTTCGCCCAGATCCCCACGCGACCCGATGTGGCAGCTGGTAATTCGTACTTCAGTGTCAACACGGGAATGCCAACAACTGACGCTGACACAGCCCGGCCGCGAATCGTCACCACTAACTCTTGCCATGTGCCCAGCGGAATCTGGTGCAGGCCATCGCCCTTCATGATGGTTTGGCGTTCGCCGTTCGCGTAGCTCCAGAGGGCGAGGTTGCCGTCCTTCGTGTTGTAGCGCAAAAAGTGATACGCGCCCGAGGGTTGCAGTCCGAACACGATTCCGGCGCTCTGGTCGGTTGGACCGGCGATAAGTTTGAACTGTACGCGAAGCTGGCCGTTGGTAAAGTCGCGAACGCTGTTCGCCACCGCGAGTGGGAATGCCGATGCGGAAGTGGCGTTCATGACAAATGCAGAATCCGTTTTCCCGAACAACATGCGTGCCGCCCGGTCGGCGTCTTCGCGCGACGTTTGGCCGCTCCACTTCGCGCCGTCGAGAGTGAGCACCTCACCGCCCTCCTGAGACTCGTTCCACAAACCGATGACCGGAACAAGCTTGGCAGACTGGAAACCCGATGGCGTTGCGGCGAGTGTGGTCGCAAGGAGCAACAGCGGAACGATGCGCAGGGCAGCGGCGCGAAGTCGAATCATCATGCGTCAGAGTCTCCATCACGGTTGGAGTTGTGAATCGCGACGTCAAGCACGCCGCCAAAAAGCGGTAGCACCACAAGACTCCACACTCCGAGTGCACCACGGACAATATCGTTCGCGGCCCACATATGCGGCGGGAGTACGGCGAGGAAGGTAGCCAGCGCGGTGGCAATGCAGTGTCCGAACACCGCACCGCGGAAAAAGCGGCGGTGCCGCTGGGATCGACGCCAGATACGATGCCCGGAAAACAGCAGCCACAGTGGAACGACAAAAATGCCGACCAGCAGGACCGCGAGTTGCAGGGGCGTCATTCGTTGCGCCCGGTTCGGCCACGTGTCATCCGTGGGGCAAGCCAGAGCCAATAGCCGGTGATGAGTGTGAGCACGAGGGCGATCGCCGCGATGTCGGAAAGCAGAATGAAGTTGTCGCCCATGATTTCACCGGAGTGCAGCTTTTCGAGGTACACATCGTCGCGCTGACCCACGTGGATGACGCGTGCCGACGCGAGGTCTACCGTAACCTCGGTGTTCCGTGAATCCTGCAGCCTGACCTTCGCATATCCGTTGCGCGGGCGCACGTCCATTCGCTCGATGAGCGCGAGATCCACCGGACTCCCAGGCTTCCACGTCCCTCGCGCCTCGGGGGGCACTGCCGCCAACGCGGCCGCGCCGATGCGTTCCAACGACAGCGCCGAGGTGAATGGCGCTGACGGTTCATGCGCGACATCCGGCATCAAGCCCAGTGCGCGCTTGTGGTTAAGGAGAACGCCCGTAACGGCGATGACGATCAGCAGTACGGTTCCGACCACACCTATCCAGAGATGGATGTGAAACGCCCAGCGACCTAGTCGACGCGCCATGTTAGAGTCCAGTTGGGTCAGGGTGCAGCGTCTTCGGGTGACCGGAGAGACGGATCACTTACGGTGTCCGGGCACGCTCGAACCACCTGATGCCGCCCGATACCGTGCCCACCAGCAGATCCAGGCGGCCGGTCCCGAACAGATCGCCAACTGCCGGCATCGCGTTCGGGTAACTGCGCACGTCAAACGACGAATCGCGTTCGAACGACATCATGCCAGCGCCGCGAGCGCCGCGCCACAACCGTAAGGCACCTTCCCCATCGCCAACCAGCAAGTCGAGCGTGCCGTCGGCATCCATGTCCACCAGCGTTGGCGCGCTGCGACGCACGACCTTGATATCCTGAAAGTGATCACTCACCAACGTAAACGATGGCGCGCTCTTCGTGCCGATGTTGCGGTACACGTTCAGGGTCCCCGATGCTTCGCCAATCACCAGGTCCAACAGTCCATCACCATCCAGATCGCCAAGCGTGGGCGCGCTGTTGGTACCGCGCGTGATAGTAACCAGGGCCGTGTCCTTCACCGTCCATACGGGCGCTGCCCGCGTGCCCACGTTGCGATACCATTGCAGTCGATCACGCCACGTTCCCACCACAATATCGGGCAACATGTCACCGTCGAGATCCACCACCGCTGGCACGTAGTTGTAGTCACCGCGCATGGACAGCACGCCGCGCTCGCGAAACGCCGGCTGCGTTGGCGTTCCGGTATTCGCAAACCAGGTCACGGTGCCCGTTGACCCGTCGTTCGCTGCGATCTTGCTCCCGACGAGCAAATCCAGCAGCCCGTCTCCATTCATATCCGCCAGCACCGGTGCCGCGTCGGTGCCCACATCGATGGTTGGAATCAGTCGCTTCGTAGCCACGCGCCAAATGTTCTCGGGCTGCTGTCGCAAGAAGTACAGATTCTCGATCGCCGAACGACTCGGTTGAAACGCGCCGCCAATTGCGCCCATAACCAGGTCGATCGCCCCATCGCCATCCACATCGCCAAAGGTTGGCGCATTGTAGCCAGACGTAAGCACGGGCGTGGCGAGCGGGAAACGCGCCGGCTTTCCCGTAAGATCGGGCTGCGCACACGTGCCCGTATTCTGAAACCGCAGCAGCCCTTCCTCGAAAAAATCTCCCCAGAACAGATCGAGCACGCCCTGTCCGTTCACATCGGCAAAGGTGAGCGTGTTCGCTCCATGCCGCCGCTCCAAGGCTGGAGAGTCATAGGGTCCGCCCACGCGCGCGCCCGTGTCAGGAACCAGCGCGCCGCCGGTCCCTTCCGGTCCCAGCACTTCAATGCCCTGCCAGCGTTCCTCCAGCAACCGAAAGCGCGGTGATCCATCGGGACTCTTCCCTTCCTGCTCATAGCGGTCCACCACACCCTGCACGCGCCCAATGAACAGGTCGAGTTTCCCGTTGCAGTCAATGTCTACCGCGTTGAGAATGTTCTGTCGATCGGCAACGATGGCACGACCATCCACATCGCGCACCGTGTCGCCCAATGCCACAAACCGGGGAACGGTCACCGTGCCCTCATTGCGCCACACGCGGATGTATCCGGTCAGCATCTCCGTGAACAGGTCTGCGTCACGATCACCGTCAATGTCGACAAACCGAAACCAGTCGCCAACGTTGAGCGACTGAAAGTAGTCCGAGCGCCACTGCCACGTTTCGCCAACGCGCTCAAAGAACATCATCTCGCCTGGCCGCTCCTGCACGAACAGGTCCAGCGTTCCGTCGCCGTTGATATCCACCAGTTGCGGTCGCGGCACGTCAAAGCCACCGAGAAATGGCGCATACATTGCGCTGCCGCTGCTGTCACTTACGGGAACGCCCGACACACGAGCCGTGTAGCGCCAGTCGGCAACCGGCAAGGGCGCAAGCGCCGACACGATGGCCACCGTCACACCGATCGTGAGTGCCGCACACACCACCTGCACGTGTCTCATCGCGATCCGGCAGCGCCCATGCCGGAGGGACTTACCCCCAGCATCAACTCTTTCACCACCTTGCCCGTTCTCACGTCGATCACGGATAGCCATCCCTTCGCCGCGCCACTCGGCGCCGACATGCCCGCCATGCCCGGCATATTGTCGTGCGCACTCTGCCCCTGCTTCACGCCGCCAATATTCTGATTCACCACGAACAGATATTTCCCGTCGGCGCGCAAAATCATGTCGTACGGCTGTGCCATGTGCCCGCGAAACCTGCGCACAATTCGTCGCGTGCTCAACTCCACCTCGGCCACCGCGCTGTCGGCAAACAACGAGAACCAGGCGCGCTTGCCATCGCGCGAAAACACCGGATCCCAAGGCTTACCCGCCACGGCAATCTCCGCAAGCGGAACAAACGGCGCCGATTTCGTGAGATCAAACACCAGCACGGTGTTGGACAGTTCGCCGCCCACAATCAACCGCTTGCCATCGGGGCTCACCGTGAACTGCACCATCGAACGCGTGACTGTGCCGGGCAGCGTGGTGAGCGTCACTCGGCCCGTCGCAATCTCCAATGAGGCAAATCGGTTCTCCGCCAGCGATGCCACATGTACCCACTTCCCATCGGGCGTTATCGCCAGCGCGTGCGGACGCGGAATCTGGATCTCTTGCTCTTCCACCATTTCAAACGACGAACGCTTGATCACACCCAGCGACCGGGGTGGATTGACCGCCGTCATCGAGCGACCCACGTACAGCGAGTCATGCACCGGGTCGAGTGCCAACAACCCCGGGGTCTCCATCTTCACCTGGGCAACCAGCCGATTGGCGCTATCGAACTTGAGAACTCGGCCGTCGCCGATCAGCGTGACATACCAGAACGATCCATCGCGCTCCACCACCGCGTGATGCGGCCTCGCATTGGGCGTAAAGCCCAACGCCGTCAGGTCAATGACGGTATCGACCGACAGCCGCGTCTGGTCGATGATGGAGACCGACGCACCGCCTTGATTGGTGACATACAGCTTCGCGCCAGGCTTCTGTGCTTGAACCTCAACCGCCACCAGCGCGACAAACGCTGCCGCGATCGTGCGTACTCTCACGGCACGATTTTGCGCGGTGGCGCATCGCGCACCATGAAGAACCCTTCACCGATGGACACCACGCCGATGGCTCCGTTCTTGAAGAAGGGATAGTTGTTCCACGACCCCTGGAATCCGGCGGTGTTCTCACCGGGGTTCGTATCGAGAAATCCAATCTCCTTCGGGTTTACCGGGTCAGAAATATCGAGAATGCGCAGGCCGGCCCGGTAGTTCGACTGGTACATGCGATCACCCTTCACGTACAAGTTGTGATCACTGGCGTGCGTCGGGCCGATGTACTCCTTCTTCATGATCGGCTGCTCGAGATCGGCCACGTCGAAGATCATCGTGCGCGTGCCTTCCGCCGACCGACCGATGTTGCCGGTCTCGTCGGTCTCATCGTTCAGATACCAGTGACGCTGATCTTCCGTGAACCATCCCTGATGCGCGTACCCCGGCGTAGGATAGTCGGCGCGTGACAGCACCTTCACATTCTTCTTGTCGGTCACGTCCTGAATGGAGACAGTGGTCTCGTTGGACGCCATGCAAATCTCATGACCGGTGTAGCGTTTGTCCGGTCCGCGGTAGGTCACGCATTGGATGTCGTGCGTATAGCCGCCGCGAGCCCGACCGGTGCCGATGTCGGCAAAGCATCCGGCAAACGTCGGTTTGAGCGGTTCGCGCATGTCAATCATCAACGAGCCGCCACCACAGCGCTCGCCGCCCGAGGCGGTGCCCACAGCGTACGCGTAGCCGCTTTGTTCGTTGACCGCGATATCGTGAATGCTGCCGGCATCAAAGTGCGCATCCTCGGTGAAGCGTTTTGGCGCTTTCACATTGCGCAGTCGCGTGAGGTCGAAGATCTGAATGCCGTGATGATCTCCTGATCCATCGGACACGATGAGCGCGTAGTTCTTGTACGTCTTGATCTCGCGCCAACTGGACATGTTGGCGCCTTTCGTGCGAATCAGATCGCCGAGGTATCGCGGGCGTACCGGGTCGGTGACATCGACAAACGCGGTGCCGTCCGTTCGCCCGATGATCGAGATATCACGACCGGTTACCGGATCGGTCCAACCCCAACTTCCGCTGAGGCTCACCCCGCGTTTGCCACCGACCGCCGAGATGGGCAGATACGACAGCAGTCCGGTATTGCTGCACTCGAACGACGACGCCTTGCCGTCGACGCCGCACTTCACTTCCGCGCCCGTCACCTTGGGGTAACGATCGGGAACGGGCGGCGTGTTGAGTGCGCGCAGCGTCCAGTCGTTTGCCGGCGTCCGTCCGAGAAACGCCACTGTGCCACCGCCACCGCCATCACCCGGCATACCCACGATGGCTTTGTCGCCACTCACGGCGAACGATGCGGCCCACTGCGCGCCGGCATCGATGGTATCTACGCCAAGCTTGGTCATACCGGTCCATGCGCCATCGGCATCGGCGCGCGCGCGATAGATACGTCCCGCGCCATCGCTGCCGGGTGCACCAATCCACAGTTCGCTGCCTACAACGCGCAGCGCGGCGCCAAAGCTGACATTGCCGAAGTCAAACGGGGCGAGTGTGCCCACCATGCGCCACGAACCAAACGACGCGCGTTCGAACACCATCACCATTCCCGTAGCCAGTCCAACTTGCGCGCCACCACGACCACCGCCGCCACCACCCGCACCACGACCGCCAGCAGCCGCCGCAGCCATGGTCGTCAGTCGTGCGACAATTGAGTCGCGGGCCGCGCCCGGTGTCGTCGTGACCAGACTCACCACCAGCGAGTCGCGCGACGCATTCGTTGGTGGCGGCGTGAAGTTGGTACCCGGCGCGCCAGCAATCACCCGATCGCCCTTCACTGCAACCGATGCGCCGAACAGCGCGCGATCGGGAAGATTCTGTGGCGCGACCTGCTCGGTTTCCTGCGCCCACGTCCCGTTGGCATCGCGCTTGAACAGGAAGACGGCGCCTTTTCCTTTGCGCGCGGGTGCACCCACCACCACGCGGTTGGCGTCGTGCGCAATCGATGCGCCGAACCGGTCACCAGTCGCGAGTCCCTGCACCGGCAATGCCCCAGCCGCGCTCCAGCTTCCGTCGGTCGCGCGTTGAAAGACATACACGGCGCCACCCGACGGCAGCCCGGGTGCGCCAACCATCGCCAGGTCGCTGTTAATCGCGAGCGCTGAGCCGAACTGTGCGCCGGCAACGTCGGTTGCTGTGAGTCTGCCGCTTGCCGTCCATTTCATATCTGCACCGCGGCGAAACATCTGCACCGATCCCACCGCCGTATCCGGCGGCGCAACCGCTTGCGGACCACCGCGTCCGCCACCACCACCACCTCGGCCCGCGTTCGGAGCGACCGGCGCCGGACTCACCTGACCCACCAGCAATGTGGCGCCTTCAGCGGCCATTGCTGCACCAAAGCCGTCGCCACCGATCGCATTCGATGACCGCAACTCACCGACCGACTTCCAGCCAGCGACGCTGTATCGGTAGATGTGAACTATGCCTGCCGCCGGTCCGGCAGCACCACCGCCGCCGCGACCGCCGCCAACATTGGGTTCGCCGACAAACGCAAACTCGCCAGCGATCGCAACCGAGCGACCGAACGCGGTGAAGGCGCCGGCTTCACTTCGCGCCGTGGTTGACGAAGCGAAAGGGACCGTTGCGGCGGCAGCTGCCATGCCGCCCCCAGCAAGCAATGCGGCCAAAGACTTGGAGAAGATCACGAAACGCCTCGCACGTGGTGGGTAAGCATCGTCACGAACATTCGCGCCCTTACCGCAGGCACGCAACACGCGGGCGTTGCGCCGAGTAGACTGGGCGGATCGCGCAGCGTAGCTTCCGAGCGTACCAGGATGACATGGCGCTGACGTCGCGTCGGTACTGTGTGCGCATGACCACTTCTGTGCCGCAAGAGACACCCCACGTGACGATACCCGTCGCCCTGATGACCGCCGAAGAGCTGTTGGCGTATTCCATGCCGGACAAACGCATCGAACTGGTGCGCGGCCGACTGATCGTGCGCGAGCCTCCCGGCATGCGCCACGGGGAATTCGCCACGCGGGTGGTTGTCGCGCTCAGCAACTTCCTGAGTCGGGATCGTGC
>JANOKE010000194.1:0-8765 GCA_031419135.1 Gemmatimonadaceae bacterium | reverse complement strand
GCACTGAGCGCAGCAACGACAGAACGACGCATGATGGCCAAAGGGGTTGGGGATTGCGACATGAACACAGGGCGTACCAGTGCGGCTAACGCTAACGTATTTCGAACGCGCGACTTTGCGTTCCGAAGCGATTGACGATGCTGACAATCACGCGCGTTGGCGCTGCGTCCGCACTCGGTGCCAACACCAACGCCCGCTGCGTGGCCGGTACAATCCAACTCCGCCAGCCGTTCTCGCTGAGCGCCCGCACAGTAATCCAACGGGCGTCCGCCGCCGCCATGATGCGCAACAGGTGGTCGCCACTGGCCGCGTCGCGTGTCAACACCGCGCGCGGCATTGGCGGCACGCGCTGTGAAAGCCACGGCGAAGCGGGAACCAATGCGGGTGCGCTGTAGAGCCCTGCAAGCAGGCGGTCGGCCAGTGCCTCCGCGGCCGCTGCATGCGGCGGTTGCGTGGCGACCCCCACGCTCACGCTGTCGCGACGCACGCCGCTTGCCGGCATCAGAGCCCGCACACTGAACAGCACATCACCCGTGGCAGTGGTAGCACGCGTGGCACGGATCTGCGCATTCAGTTCGTCGGGCAACCAGGTCCCACCAGCAGCAGCGCGGCTGGCGTTGTGCCCCGGCCACATGTGCCGCGCCTTCACATTTTCGCTCAACCACCAATCCAGCAATACGGGATATGCTTGCGGGGTTTGCGCGATGGGCCAATACAATTGCGGTGTGAAGTAGTCGATCCAGCCCTCGCGCAGCCACCGGCGGGAGTCGCCGTACAATTTCTCGTACGAGTCGAATCCTTTGATTTGTTCGGGATATCCGGGACGCCAGATACCGAATGGACTGATGCCCACTTTTACCCACGGCTTGAGCGCTTTGGTTCGGCGATAGAGCTGTTGCACCAGCGTATCAACGTTGTGTCGCCGCCAATCGCTCAACCCCAGTGTGCCGCCGCGACGCCCGTAGCGCGCATAGCTGGTCGAGTCGGGAAACGGCACGTCGAGTTTGTCCGGACCAAGCTCCGGATACGGATAGAAGTAGTCATCAATGTGAATGCCGTCCACGTCATATCGCTTCACCACGTCCAGCATCACGTTGAGTGTACGCTTAAGCACAGCCGGTTCGCCCGGATCCATCCACAGGTACCTCCCATACGTGCGCACAAGCTGCGGGTGCGTAACGCTGATATGTGTGCGCGCGGCGGGGCTGGTGGCACTCGGATGGCGTGCACGGTACGGGTTGAACCATGCGTGCAACTCAAGGCCGCGGGCATGCGCCTCACGCACCGCGAAGGTGAGCGGATCGTAGTACGGCTCGGGCGCGCGCCCCTCCACACCGGTCAGATACGCCGACCACGGTTCGTAGCGCGACGCATACAGCGCATCGGCCGCCGGTCGGACCTGCAGCAACACCGCATTCAGGTTGAGAGTGCGCGCCCGATCGAGAATTTGCCGCAGTTCGGACTGCTGCTGCCATGACGAGAGCCCCGGCTTTGACGGCCAGTCGATATTGGCCACGCTGGCCACCCACACCCCGCGAAACTCGCGAGGGATGACCGGCGGCGGCACGGCGGGTTGCGCTTGCGCCGTCGCGAACACCGCGATGGCACACACGGAGGCGGCACGCAGGTAGTCGAACGGACTCATGACGTGTGGGATGGCGAGAAAGCCAACAGGAGAGCAGCGGTACGGGCGAATCGAAACATTCAGAAGGGGTTGCGCCAGCGTCAACATGGGCGCCCTCTGGCCTTCTGTCGATGCAGTGCTGGACGCGCTCGTCGACAGGGAACGTCTGCGGCTGCAGCCGAGCCGATCGCTACCGCATCGAGCGCGAAACTCGGCGCGGGCGGCATGGCGACGGTGTACCTCGCGCTCTATCTCAAGCACGAGCGCGACGTCGCGCCATTCGTAAAGTCAAGTAATTAAATGGTTTATAGTCCTGTTCACCATCTATTCACAGTGTGAATGTTTATCATTCAGACGAAATTCAATAAGCGATCGCTCGTGTCCGATTCTACGATTCTTTGAATGACTGATTATCATTCACCACATGAATTCAGGTAGCGACCTGCAGGCCCGCCTGCTAACTGACACGCTTCAAGACCATCTCCGAACCATGCCGGCTGTGGTGCTCACCGGCGCAAGGCAAACGGGCAAGAGCACGCTCGCGTCGCGGCTCACGAGCGGGCCACGAACCTATCAGACGCTCGACGACATCGAGGTGCTGGGAACGGCACAGGAAGATCCGCAGGCATTGCTGCAACTGCCCGGCCCGCTGACCATTGACGAGGTTCAGCGCGCACCGGATTTGCTGCTCGCGATCAAGCGTGCAATCGACCTCGATCGAGTACCGGGACGGTTTCTCCTCACCGGCTCGGCAAATCTGCTCTTGATGCAGCGCGTGTCAGAGTCACTCGCCGGCCGTGCGACCTACCTGACGCTGTGGCCGATGGCACGTCGCGAGCAACTCGGTCTTGGACGGGCTGGACGGTGGGGCAAGCTGTTCGCGACGCCGAATATCGAGTGGCGCGAGTTGCTGAGTGACGCAGCGCCGGATGCAGAACCCTGGCAAGAGTTCGCCGAGCGCGGTGGATTTCCGACGCCTGCGCTACAACTGTCGTCCGCCACCGATCGCCGACGATGGTTCGAAGGCTACGTGCGCACGTATCTCGAACGCGATCTGCAGACGCTGTCTGCCATCGGAGCATTACCCGACTTTCGCCGACTGATGCGGATCGCCGCATTGCGAGTCGGGCAAATGATCAATCAGACGGAAATCGGACGCGACGCGTCCATCGCGCAGGCAACGGCGCATCGCTATCTGAATTTGCTCGAGACGTCCTACATGATCGTGCGCGTGCCGGCGTTTGCATCCAACCGGACCAAACGGCTCATCAAGACTCCCAAGTTGTACTGGGGCGACGTTGGTCTGGGTCTGCATCTGGCCGGCGACATCGTGCCGTCCGGCGCCCATCTCGAGAACATCATCCTGCATGATCTGCTCGTCTGGCGCGAAACGCTCCCGCGACGCGCAGAGATCATGTACTGGCGCACATCGAACGGCGAGGAAGTGGACTTCGTCGTCGAAACCGGAGACCACCTGCTCGCCATCGAAGTCAAAGCGACAACCCGTCCACGTCTCGGTGACGCCGCGAACCTCCGCGTATTCCTGTCGGAGTACGCCGACCGCAATCCCGCAGCGCTGCTGCTGCATGCCGGAGAGACGACGGAGTGGCTTGCACCGAACGTACTCGCCGTGCCGTGGTGGCGGATACTGTAACATTCTGGCACTTCGGGGTAATGTGTGGGTAAAAAACGGCGCAATCCGAGGGGTCCGGTAGCCGGATTTGATTGGCGAATCAGGTGCTGGCGTAGGGGCGGGCCGTCGAGCAGTGCGTCAGTGGAAGCGTTGGAGAGCGGGCCCCCCAGGCCCTCAAAACCCGTACAATTACCCGCCCGAAATCCCGACGAGCCTGAATACACACGTCTTACCGCAGCGGACGCAGGGTACGCAGGGGGGATCGCGTCGCGGTTATGGCGGAGCACTGCGCGGACACACGATACGTTTGATGATGTCTCACTCCTATCCGTCCTCTGCGCCCTCCGCGTACCCTGCGGTAAATCGTTTGCCTTGAACAGCCCAAAGGGCCGCTCGGGCACCTCAGCAGGTTGCCTTTCTTCACGCCAAACAGAGAATGAACCGCGAAGTGCGCCAAGGATTGGTATGAATCAACTTTGCGAACTTTGCGAACTTTGCGGTTCACTTTGTCTGGGGAAGCGGAGTTGGGATCCAGAAGGAGGAGGACCCCCCGAATCAAGTTCTACACAGGCACCCTGCCGTCAATGTGCCTGCCCTTGATGCACGCGTTTTACCCACACGATTCCACGAAGAGCGAACATTCTGGGATTGACGGTCACTCGCCTTGCATCAGGTTGTGGCCAGCCGGCGGTGACGGCACTGGCTGCGCTTGCGCCGTCGCGCAAACAGCGATGGCACACACGAAGGCGACACGCAGGTGTTCGAACCGACTCATGACGTGTGGGATGGCGAGAAGGTCGACCGGAGAGCAAAGTTACGGGCTTATCGAAACATTCAGAAGGGGACGCGCCAGCACCTTCCGCTCCGACCGTACCTTCAGTTGCCTGCGAGAGATGCAGGGAGAGTACCCATGCCGTTGCAGCCCCAAAAACACGTGCATCCAAATCGGCGCGAATTCCTGAAAACTGCCGGCGTCGCTGCGACCGGAGCGCTACTGCTGCCTCAGCTCGAAGCGCTGGCCGACACTCCGGGCTTCGCTGAGGCGACAAGCGCCGAAGCGACAAGCGCCGAGGCAGCAAGCGCGCGCCTTGCACGAACGGTGCAGCCCTTCGCGCTCACTCAGGTGAAGCTCGGCGAGAGCGTGTTCACGCAGAAACGCGACCGCATGCTCGCCTATGCGCGCGCGTATGGCGGCGAGGCAAACGTGTTCGCCGGACCCGATCGCGTGCTCTCGATATTCCGCACCAACGCGGGGATCGACACCAAGGGCGCCCAGGCGGTGGGCAGTTGGGAGAACGGCACCGGCTATCTCCGCGGCCACTACGCCGGCCACTTCATGAGTATGCTGGCGCAGGCATACGCGGGCAGCGGCGACGTCATCTTCAAGCAGAAGCTGGATTACATCGTGCGCGGCCTGGCGGAGTGTCAGGACGCCCTGGCCGCGTTGGCGCGCAGTCCAACCCCCCGTGATGTCGGTCGGTTTGGCGGCGCGCTACGACTTACCGGCTCGCCTATCGGGCTGGCCGAGCACGTATCGCTGCCTGCAGGTGTAGTGACCGCGCTGCGCGATTTCACAATTTCGCTCTGGATCAATCCGGCACAGTACGACCGCGCGCGACTCTCCGATGCCCGCGCCAACGTCGATCAGGCGACGCTCACCAACGGCACGGCGATCTTCGACTTCGGTAGTCCCAACCCGCAGTTCGCAGAACCCGCGCTTACACGCATGTACCTGACGGTTCGCGCCGGCAATGACCAGCCCGTGCCGCGTTTTGCGATCACCACGACCGGCACAAACGGCGAACAGCGCCTCGACGCCGCGCAGCCCTTGGGCTTGGATCGCTGGACGCACATCGCCATCACGCGCTCCGGGTCGATGGCGACGCTCTACATAGACGGGCAGCCGGTCGCGACCAATCCCAACATGACGCTCTCCCCCGCTGATCTTGGGCAAACGACGGGCAACTGGATTGGCCGCTGTCAGTTTCCGCAGCGAAACGTGTCGTATCTCAACGCCCAGCTCGACGCATTCCAGATCTTCGATCGCGGGTTGACGGCAGCGGACGTGCAATCATTGATGACGTCTGCCGCTGGCACCACCGGCGGCGGCAACGTGTTGGCGTATCACTTCGACGAGACGGACGGCGCGCACGTGGTCGACGCGTCAGGCAAGGGACGCCACGGCACGGTCGTCGCGCCCACCGATGGGCGGCGCCATCCCGGATTCGTTTCCGCGTACCCGGAAACGCAGTTCATGCGACTCGAGGAGTTCGCAACCTACGGCGGTAATCAGGGCATCTGGGCGCCGTACTACACGTTGCACAAAATCCTTGCCGGGCTGCTCGACGCGCACACACTCACGGGCAACGTGCAAGCACTGGAGGTTGCATCGAAGATCGGCGACTGGACGCACAGCCGCCTCTCGAAGCTCCGCCCGGAGCAGTTCGACCGCATGTGGAACATGTACATCGCCGGCGAGTACGGCGGCGCCAACGACGCGTTCGCCAGCCTGCACGCGCTGAGGCGCGACAAGCCAGAGTTTCTTACCGTCGCGCGCTATTTCGACAATCGCAATGTGAAGGATCCGACCGTCGCCGGCACCGACATCCTCGACGGCCGCCACGCTAATCAGCACATCCCGCAGTTTATCGGCTACCTGCGCGTGTTTGAGCAGAACGACGTGGCTGAATATCACACCGCGGCGAAAAACTTCTGGAACATGGTCGTGCCGCATCGTGTGTACAGCAACGGCGGCATCGGTGTTGGCGAAATCATTCGCAAACGCGATGTGATCGCGGGCTCACTGTGGTCCGAGCCGAACAACCGCGACCATGCCGAGACCTGCGTGGTGTACAACATGCTCAAGTTGAGTCGGAATCTGTTCTTTCACGATCCCGACGCGAAGTACATGAACTATTACGAGCAGGGGCTGTTCAACCAGATACTCGGCTCTCGACGCGACAACACCAGCATCACCAGTCCCGAAGTCACGTACTTCCAGCCGGTGCGACCGGGCGAACGCCGCAACTATGGCAACGTGGGCACGTGCTGCGGCGGCACGGGCATGGAGAATCACACGAAGTACCAGGATTCCATCTACTTCCGCTCGGCCGACGACACAACGCTGTACGTCAACCTGTACATCGCCTCTGTGCTCGAGTGGCGCGAAAAGGGATTGGTGGTCGAACAAACCACGCGGTATCCGTACGAGGGAGCGAGCACGCTTGTCGTGCGCGGCACCGGACGCCTGGCTGTCGCGCTGCGTGTGCCATCATGGGTGCGCCGCGGTTACACCGTGTTGGTGAATGGCTCCGCACAGAAGGTGGTCGCAACTCCCGGCCGTTACGTCACGATTGACCGTGTGTGGAAGACCGGCGACAAGATCGACATCGCCATGCCGATGAGTTTTCGCGCCGAGAGCGCGATTGATGATGCGGCGGTGCAGTCGATGTATTACGGACCGACGCTGTTGACTGTGCAGGCGCCGCCAGTATTGTCACCGGCAGGACAGCCACCGGCGGGTCAGTCAGCGGCAGCAACACTGCCAACGCAAACGCCAGCCGGCCCGGCGCCTGCGGCGAGTGCGAATCTCGAGACAGGCCTGCTCAAACTTTCGCTGTACAAGCATTTCAAGTTGACGGGCGAGTTTGGATCGATGCTGACGCCGGTGGCGGACCAGCCGCTGCATTTCACTGTCAACGGACTGACGGTGGCGCCGTTGTTCGTTGCCGATCCGCAGGCGGGCGCGACGCAGCCCTACCACATGTATTTCCGGCGACACGAGCCGAGCATCGTGTTCGGCAACGTCGATTCCGGTGTGGCGAACACGATGCGCGACGACGGCGTCACGTTTCTGGACGCGGTGTGGGCTGGTGCGCCATTCGCCAATCACCGCCGGCTCATGACCGCAGTGGAGCGCACTGCCGCGGAATTTCGTTCGGCAGGCCGGATTACTGTGGCGGAACAGACCACCATCGTGCAGGCCGCTCGTCGGGCAGAGCGGCAGCTCGCCGGGGCGTAGAATGCGTCAGTTGCGTCAGCACTTTCTGTGAGGCATTAAGTTGCCCTACCTCCGCCTTGAACCTGAAGCTGTCCCGTCGACGATGAACGAAGCAGAAGGCGTGCAGGCGCATCTCGATCGGTAATCACCCCGTGTTCCGCATCCCCGCCGCCACCCCGTTCACCGTGACGAGGAACGCATCGAGCAGCGCGGGATCGTCATCGTCGGACCGCAGACGCGCGAGCACCTCGACCTGTACGAGATTGATCGGGTCCACGTACGGATTCCGCACGTCGATCGACCGTCGCAGCACCAGGTTCCCCTCGAGCAACCGCGCGTGACCGGTCACCTGCAGCGTCGCGGCAATGGTCGCTTGCAGATCCGCGCGGAGCGACTCGCCGATGGCGCGCAGCGCGGGAGGCACGAGCCGCGCATCGTAGTACGCCGAGATCTCAGGCGCCGCCTTCGCAAGCACCATCTCCACGAGGTCCATCGTGGAGCGGAAGAAGGGCCAATCGCGATACATCGCGCGCAGTTCCTCCACCGCGCCGTCGGCCACCGCTTCGTCGATCGCCTCACCGATGCCGAGCCAGGCCGGCAGCATGAGCCGCGTCTGCGTCCACGCGAATACCCACGGGATCGCGCGCAGTGACGTGACGCCCCCGCCCGCGCGGCGTCGCGCTGGTCGGCTGCCGATGCGCATCCGCCCGAGCTCTCCCTCAGGCGTGGCGAGCCGGAAGTACTCGAGGAACTCCGGCGTCTCGTATACGAGCTTCCGATACGCAGCACGCGACGTGTCCGCCATGCGCTGCAGGCGTACACGCCACGCTTCGCTGACGCCCGCGTGCGGTGTGAGCGTCGCCTCGAGCGTCGCGGTCGCGTAGACCTCGAGCGTGCGGTCGGCGATCTGCGGCAGCCCGAACTGCGCATCGACCATCTCGCCCTGCTCGGTGACACGAATCGTGCCGTCGACCGACCCGGGCGGCTGCGACTGGATCGCGAGATGCGTCGGGCCGCCGCCGCGCCCCACCGAGCCGCCACGGCCGTGGAAGAGCGTGAGCCGCACGCCGCGCGCTCGGCAGGTCTCGATCAATCGCTCCTGCGCGGTGAAGAGCTCCCACGCCGCCGCGAGCCGACCGGCGTCCTTCGCCGAGTCGGAGTAGCCGACCATCACCTCCACGCGGCCGTGCGCGCGCGCGGCGAACCAGGGGATGTCGAGCAGCGCGCTCATGCAGGCATCCGAGCCGCGCAGGTAGTTCGCAGTCTCGAAGAGCGGGACCACGCGAAGCGGATGGCGGATGCCGGCGGCGCGCTGGAGCAGCTCCACCGCGAGCACATCCGAGGGGCGCGCGGCCATCGAGATGACGTACGCGCCGAGCGACTCGCGCGGCAGCGTGGCGGCCACGCGCATCGTGTCGATCACATCGCGCACGGCGGCGTCGAACGGTTCCGGCGCATCAAGTGCGCGACGCGTGACGGTCGCGTCGCCCTGCAGCTCGCCGAGGAGG
>JANOKE010000193.1:0-5075 GCA_031419135.1 Gemmatimonadaceae bacterium | reverse complement strand
GTGGTGGCGAATCCGACGCCGACCGACGGCGTGCTGATCAGAAAACCACCACGTTCGCCCCCAGATAGTACGTGACAAAGTCGGCGCGACCGCGCAGGGGAATCGGGTCGCGGTTCGAGTTGAACGCCTCTTCAACGCGTTGCCCGTTGAGGTAGCGCACGTCGTCGTGCCGCAAGAGACGCGCGCCAACGTCGAGCCGCACGGGCCGCGCTCCGTTGTACACTCGGATCGTCAGGCCGGCGGCACCACCGTAGGCCATTACAAAATCGCTCGCGTTGGTCGTGCTGGCGAACGGCGCATTGTTGTTGATGTTGTTGGAGCCTTCCACGGAGCTTTCGGTCCAGAACACCGAAAAGCCGCCCAACGCGGCCACGTACGGCGACAGCGGGCCGGCCGTACCGCCGATTTGCGGCCCTGCCACCATGGAGAAAATACTGCTGGTGGTGCGCAGATCGAGTTTCACCAGACCGCCCGTGTTGGCGAGATTGATACGACGGGTGTTCGAGCCGTAGGTGATGAACCCCAGATCGGCGCGCAGATTCGCGAGGCCGTTGGGATCGAGACGCCAGAGACCGGCGGCGTTGATACCGAACCCGTTGCCGGTGTTCGTTCCGAAGTCGCCCTTCGGCTCACTCACCTGAAGCGACGCCGCACCAGACAGGGTGCCGTCAAGGGCGACCGGACGCGGTCGTTGTGCCGCGGCGGCGACAGGGGTGGTGAATACACCGAGCGCGAACATCAACGCACGAGGTGCGGTTCCAGGACGGGTTGCGAGACGCATGATTCGACGGTCTAAGGGTCCGGTGCGATGGTACTGCCCTGTACGCCTGACCGCGGAAAATGTGTCACGTTCGCATCGGCGATTGTTTTGTGACATCGTGTCACAAAGCCATTCTTGCACCGTTGATGGCCGCCGAAACCCACTGCCGGTGCGGTATATTTCAAATCTCCCTTTAGACTCACCCCGAAGCCAATGGACCAGACTGACGACCGCGAACCCGTCGATGACGCGTGCCTCGACAATGATGCGCTCGGCGCGGCTTCGCAGGACGACCTGGACGAGGACTTCCCGCTCGGCGACGGGGTGGCCGACCTCGCCAGTGTCGTTCATTGTCCCTATTGCGGGGAGTCCGTTGAAATTACGCTCGATCCAGGGTCGGGCGGGCAGCAGGAGTACATCGAAGACTGCGCGGTGTGTTGTCGTCCGTGGAATGTCTCCGTGACCTATCAGGCCGACGGCACCGCCGATGTGTTTGTGGACGCCAGCGACGACCAATGACGACGTCTGAATTTCCCGGTGCCGCCGTCGACGTGGGGCCCCTGCTCGCCGATGCGCTACGCCGCTCCTCGCACGAAGGCGCGCGCATCGTCGCCCTGCATTGGTTGCAGAAGCTGGTGGCGGCGCGCAACCAGTGGCGCTCAGCGCTTGACGACACGGCGATGGCCGACGATCCGTCGGCGCGCATTCGACGCACGGCGGACATCCTGCATGACGCCCGCGTCGCGCTGCGGCGGTTGCGTGCCACCTTGCGCGAACATCGCCTGACGTTGGCGCTCGACGAAGGACCACGAATCCGCCGGGCGCTGCGTCGACTCGGCCGGGCCACCAACGACGTGCGCGACCTGGATGTGCATCGCGCGTGGTTGGAAGCAGAATGCGGCAGCCTCAGTGACGCGGCGCAGCGCGAAGCCGACGTCATGCTGGAGGAATTCCTGCGTGCGATCGTCAAGGGACACGCAACGGTGACACGGACCTTCGAACGCTATCTCGATCCACACGCGGATCGGCTGGCTCGTCGTCTCAGTCAGTACTCCCTCCCCCAAACGGTCGGCTTCGCGGGACCGCCAGTCACATTCGCGCGTCATCTCGCCGCTCGCGTGGACCGCGGGTCGGCGCACCTCCAGCGCGACCTTCGGTTGGTGAGCGATGTGGGGTCGCAGCGCGTACTGCACCGCATTCGAATTCGACTCAAACGGCAGCGGGCGCTGTTGTCCCCATTCACCCGTGACGATCCCGCTATCAGCGCATGGTACACGCGGGCCACGGAGGGGCAGGATCGATTGGGGGCGATGCGCGACGCGTCGTTGCTGGCCACCCGCGCGCACCGCGAGGGCCATGACACGTTGACGCACGCCCTGCGCGAAGTCGCGCTCGCTCACTACGAAGCATTCAGCGCGCAGTGGAGTGTCGACGCCGCGTCCGCCATGCGGTTGAAGGATGCCGCGGTGCAGGCGCTGCGCGACGTCGACCATCGGAGTGCTACTGCCGTCCCGGTCATGCCGACGTTTTCTGGTGGTATTGGCCTGCCCGCTGGACATGGTCTGCCCATGGAGATTGAACGCAAGTTCCTGCTGCATGGGTTGCCGCCGCAGGCGGCCATGGTGCCATTCGTGCGCATCGAGCAGGGTTGGTTGCCCGGTACCATGCTGCGCGAACGCTTGCGTCGATCCATCGCACCCGATGGCGACGAACGACTCACCCGCACGATCAAACTGGGTCCACCGGGCGAACGTATAGAAGTGGAAGAGCCTACCGTACCCGAGCTCTTTGGGGCGCTATGGCCGCTCACCGTTCAGGCGCGCATTCGCAAGCGTCGTCACATCGTGCGTGACGGCGCCCTGCGCTGGGAAGTGGATGTCTTTCTGGATCGCGATCTGGTGCTCGCGGAAGTCGAGTTGGAGAACGTCGCCCAATCCGTCGTCATCCCGTCGTGGCTCAACTCGTTCATTGTGCGCGAGGTGACCCATGAGCCCGCGTATCTGAATTCGGTCATGGCACAGCCCGACCCGGCATCACGCGATCGCGGTGCATTCTGAGATTGGGCATGAGCATCGACGCGGTTCTCACGACCCTGCTGCCCATTCGCGATCGGCGTGAACGCGTGGTGGGATACGTCGTGTCGTCGTGTCCTGCGTCCGATCACAGCCAACCAACAGATCCCGACGTGTCCGCCCGACGCACCTTGGAATCGGTCACGGCGCTGATACGACTGACGGGACGCAGTCTGATGGTACCGGTCACGCCGACGCTGCTGCGCGACGGGTCGGTGACGCGATTCGCATCGAGTGATGCCGTGTGGTTGTTGGCCACCGACGCACTCGACGACCCGGCGACGCGACGCGCGGTTGATCGACTGCACGGAGCGGGATTGCACATCGCGCTGCAGGGATTCCCCGAGGGGGAGCCGTTGCCACCAACGCTCATTGGTTCGACGCTCGTGCTCGATGCGCTCCGACACCCGGCCGCACTGCTGGAGCGTCGCGTTCGCGTGTTACTGGACGCCGGCCTTCGCCCGCTTGTACGCAATGTGGACGACCGCGCCACCCGGCATCAGGTGATCGAGGCGGGCGTGCCGATGATGTGCGGACGTTTGCTGCCCTGTCGCGCCTCGACACCAACAAACCGGGCCGCCGCGGAGAGTGCCTGCCGCGCACTCGCCATGCTGGCCGGATACGCCGACGGACGTCCGGCCGATGCGGCGTTTGACCAGTACGTACACGAGGATCAACATCTGGGCGCGTCACTGCTGCGCACCGTCGGATCCGCATCCGTTGGTGTTCGCGGCCCGCGGTCCGTGTCACACGCCATCAATGTGCTGGGTCGCGACACCGTCATGGAGCGATTGCTTGCCGTGACGGCCCGTTTGCTCGCCGACGCCGCGCACGACCCGGAAATTGCCCTGGTGGCGCTCCGTCGCGCACGCATGCTGGAACGGCTCGGTACCGCGATCGAGGACGCTCCACATCCTCGCGCACGCGCGCTCGCCGGCCTGCTTTCGGTTGCAGAATTCGCTCTCGGCGCGCCGTCCGTTCAATTGGCGCGGCAACTGAACTTGCCAACCGTGCTGGCCGATACGCTCGGCGACCGTTCCCTTCCCCTCGGCAAGCTGGTGGACGTCGTGGATGCGATGGACTATGGGTGGTGGGACGACCTGCGTTCGCGCTGCACACAACTGGGCATTGCGCCTGTCGTTGTGAGTGACGCGTGGCTGGCGGCCTGGCGCGTGGCGCGTGACGAGCTGGGTGGAAGCGCATACCGCAGTTGATGTACCCCCGTCGACACTGTGCTGTCCGTCGCGACGGTCGTTCCTGTCCCGAGCCCAATACTCCCGTGTCTCCACGTGCCTACCTCCTCAATCGTTTCCGCACCGATGCCGCCGCACTTCGGCAGCGCGCAGAATCCTTGCGCGACGGATTGCCGGCGGCCGGGCCCGATGCCGCCACCTCCCTGCGCATGGCGGAAGCGTGTGACGAGGTGATCGCGATGTTGGAGGCGATACCCGACGCGAACGATGCGTCGACGATGATCAACACACTCGCGGCCCTCATGCCGATGTTGGAACAGCGCGCTTCGGCCACCAGCGGCACGCCGTCGGTGCGCGCCGTGTACGCCGGTGCGGCCACTCGCATGCGTGAGATTGCCGATGCCGAAACAAAACACCAGCAATCGCACGCCGCGAACGGGGAGATGGAACTCCTCGTGGATGAGGACGACGACGAATGAGTCGCCGCGGTCGACCTGAGGCACCGGGAGACGACGAGGCGGAGACCTCGCCGCCCGGCAAGGTGCGGCTCGACAAGTGGCTGTGGGCTGCACGCTTTTTCAAGACTCGGGTACTCGCCGCCGAGGCCATTGATGGCGGCAAAGTCGAGGTGAACGGCGACCGCGTCAAACGGTCCAGGCTCGTGCAGAGTGACGACCGCATCCGACTTCGCGACGGACCCTTTGAATGGCAACTGCTCGTGCGCGATATCGCAGCGCGACGTGGGTCTGCATCGGTGGCCCAACAGCTCTACGAAGAATCACCCGAGAGTCGTGCCCGGCGTGAAGACACGCGCACCCAGCTCAAGGCGATGCCAACCGCGTTCGCGTTCGGCGACACTCGGCCCGGCAAGCGTGACCGCCGCGATCTGCGCAAGCTCAAGGGCGATCGCTAGTGTAGTGCGTCCAACGCTTCTTTACATTGGGCGACCAGTGCGCACCGTCGCATATCGTGCGCTGCCCCCCAGGAGGAACTCCGCGATGGGGAGTTCCGAGTGCCACGGCATCACACAACCTCCAGAAGTGCCACGCA
>JANOKE010000192.1:0-2172 GCA_031419135.1 Gemmatimonadaceae bacterium | reverse complement strand
CCTATGCTGTGCGACATCGTCGATCGCTGTCTCGCCAAACGACCGGATGATCGGTGGTCAAGCGGCGATGCGTTGGCCCGCGCGCTGGCCGAGGTCCCCGATAACGTTGCTGCCGCCACCGCTGTCGCCGCAACGGTTGATGGCGCGTCGCGCATGGTGTCGGAAGACGACGCCGAATGGGTGTGGAAACGCGCTGCCGCGCTGCAAGCGTCGGCGAAGGACACGGCTGCCCTGCCGGCCATTCCGGCGCCTGTCCCGGCACTACGAACGCCCGCTGACGGGTACCGCCTCAACGATGTCGAGGCTGCCGCCGAAGAGGCGGGCATCTCCCGCCAACACGTAGCCCTCGCGCTTGACGAGTTGCGCGGCGCACGCGGTGGTGTGACGCGCGTTGGTGTCACGCCGGGCAGCGCTGCGGATATCGACGGTGCAGGCAGAGTTCCCATCCAGCGCGACGCCTCTACACACAACAACCTTGCTGGTGCCGCGACGCGACTGGAGTTCGAAACGGTGCTCGACCTCGAAGTGCCAGGTGATGCCTTCGAGGAGCTGGCGCAGGTCATCCGACATCGTATGCAGGAGGTCGGGACGGTCGCGTCGTTTGGAAAGTCACTCATCTGGAGTGTCGATTCGCAACGTCGTCGAGCCGAGGTGAGTGTGATTCCGCGCAACGGGCGGACGACGATTCGGATCACCGAAGACATGGGCCAGCTGTTGCGTCAGAATTTCGGCGCGTTCATGGGTGGCATTGGCGGCGGTGTCGGATTCGCAATGCTCGGTTCGGTGATGGCCGCAACGAACAACCCAGTGCTCGGGGGCCTCACCTTGGTTGGCGTCGTGGGCGGGTCGTTTCTGCTGGCCCGCGGTGTGTTTGGGAACAGCAGCCGAAAGCGTGAGCGGCGCATGCGTGCCCTGCACGATGACTTGGTGTCGGCAATTCTACAGATGGCCAGCGACGCGAACAGCAAGCGGCTCAAGTAGCCGCTCTTTGCCGTTGAGGCCCCGCTCATGTTCCGAACTGCGTGGCCGCAGCCATGGTCACCGCCGCGATCTGCACGCTCAACGGCGATCGCGACCTTGCGGTCGGCATCGGCGCGTGTCTGCAAACCCATGTGTCGCGTGCCAACTGGCATCCACACCTGCACCTGCTCGTCACGGCGGCGGGTTCCGGCCCGACGGCACGTTTGTGTCGTGGCAGGTGCCTGACATCATCACGTCAGTGAATCCACGTGCCGAGACGGCGCCACCGAATTGCCGTTACCGCACGGAAGTAGTCGACGCCGCGCTGCGTGTCGTACGAGTAATAGACGAACATCGGGGTGCCGCGAAGATTCGCGATCGGCACGAGCCCGTAGTAGCGACTGTCAACGGAGTTATCCCGGTTGTCGCCAACCATGAAAAGCATTCCGGCCGGAACAACGAGCGGACCCCACTCGTGGAGCGACGGCCTTGCAACCGGCGCGCCGAAGCGTGAGCCGCTGATCTCAATTCGATGCTGCCACTCAAACAGCGGACTCGGCGCACCGGCCACGCTGTCGGAGAGCCCGAACCCGGTATTGTGCGGTGGAACGACCGTGCCATTCACGGCGAGCGTACCATGGCGCATCAGGAGCGTGTCACCAGGCATGCCGGCAATGCGCTTCACCAAGGTCGGGGTGACCTCGTTTCGTGTGATGCGAATCGCGGGGTCCTGCGGCGGCGATACAAACACAGCGACATCGTTGCGCTGCGGCGCAGCGTAGCCGGGCAGCGACACCGACGTAAACGGGATGTGCGGCCCGAATCGCAATTTGTTCACGAATAGCCAGTCCCCGACCTGGAGCGTGGGCTCCATGCTCTCGCTCGGGATGCGATATGCCTCGGCCAGTGCGACCCGCGTGAACAGAAAGATCGCTACGACCGGTAGTACACTCATGACGAGAGCACGGACGCGATCCATTCGTCGCTCGCCCGGTGGAGCAGTACGTGGAGGTTTGGTGCTGCGAACCTTCCGGCGCGCCTTCGACATGTGTGGTATCCTCCTGGCTGGAGTGTGCGATGCGCACGACTTATGGCTTGAGCGTCACGATTTCGACGCCGACCAATCCTCGGATCCAACGCGCGTGACGCACATCGTCCGGAATGATCACACGCCATGGACCCTCAGAATCATCCAAGACTTTTCCATTGCGG
>JANOKE010000191.1:0-2601 GCA_031419135.1 Gemmatimonadaceae bacterium | reverse complement strand
GCCGAACAACGCGTTGCCATGCGCGACGCGGCGGCAGCGCGCCATTGGTGCCCGTCCGATCCAGATCGGCTTGCTCAATGCTGGCGCGCACACGTTTTTCATGCTCGGCGAGTTTACCCCGACGCAGCACGTCGCGGAGATCGAAGCGGCCTATCGCTGGCGCGGCCTGGGGTCTCAGGTCTTCCGCCCGAAGGTGATGGAGCCTACAACGCGTCTCTCGCGATACGCTGGCGGTTGTATTTCGTTCACGGCGAGCAAATAGTGGCCGTCGTGGTCAACGTCATACTGGCGCGGACTGGAATTGTGTAGCGCTATCAGGCCGCCAGATTTCAGCCACGGTGACCACGAGTCGTATGCAGCTTTGGCTCCGCTCGGCGACTGATCGCCATCCAGGAATAACAGGTCAATCGGTGTCGTCCAATTACTGGCCACCTGTTCCGCCTTTCCCTGACGAACCTCGACCCAATCGGCCAGTGCGGCGTCTTCAATATGCTTGTTGAACAGGTCCCGCTGAGTTGCTTGAAAGCCGGCGATGATGGCCTGGTAGTGTGGGACGGAGAACGAATCTCCGGAGGCATCGAACGGGTCAACGCAGTAGACCTTTCCCGTCCCGCGCAATTTGCGTGCTCCGGCCAGCATGACAGTACCCGATCCCAAAAATGAACCGATCTCCACGATCACGGCATGGTCAGGCAAGTCATAAGTGTGTCGAGTCAGTGCTTCAGCCTCTTCGGCGCGCGTCCAGCCCGGAATCGTTTCGGCGAACTGTAGAAACTCTTCAAGGCTATTCACGTTGTTCTCCTGTCAGGCGGCGTATCTCGACCCGCCTCGCGTCGAAGGGTCCGCAGGTGACTCGACCATCGTGCAGCGCCCGCCACGTTGCTACGGTACGATGGCCTGCGCCTTCTTCGGCGCGTGCGCGTTCTTGACATACAAATCCAACCACGCCGTCCAACGCGCCCACTGATCCAGATCCGACTCCCTGGTGGCTGGGCCATGGTCTTCATACGGATACATGAACAACGACGCCGTTTTGCCGTTGGCGCGCAGCGCCTGCATCATGCGAATGCTGCTCTCGGGCGCGGTCCCGACGTTTTGATCTTCGATGGAGTGATACATCATGATGGCGCCCTGGATCTTGTCGGCGTAAAAGAACGGCGACATCTCCGTGTAGGTTTTTTGCGCCTGCCAGAAGTCGCGTCGTTCGCTCTGGAACGCTGTTGGCGTGAGCGAGCGATTGTACATACCGTCGCCGGCAATGCCGGCTTTGAAGAACGGCGTGTGTGCCAGCGCGTTCATCGTGCTGAACCCACCGTAACTGTGACCACCGATGCCGAGCCGGGTGCGGTCGATGTAGCCCTGCCGGTCGAGTTCATCGATCACCGACGACAGGTTGGTCACCAGATCCGACACGTAGTTGTCGTTCATCCGACCGTCGAGCCCTACCACCGGTGGATCGAAGTTCGCCACGGCGTAGCCCACTTGCGTGAGGTATTCCATGGTGCGTGGACCGCTGTTCGGGAACGCATTGACGTTCTCGGTGCGCAAGGTGCGGTCGTAGGCGGCCTGTTCGGTATACTCGTAGGGATAAAACCAGAACATCGCCGGCAGCCGCGTACCGGTTTTGTAATCGGCGGGCAACGTGAGCTTCACGACGAACGTGAATCCGTCAGGACGGGTGACCGTGATACGCTTGCGAATGGCGTTCGTGAACTCAGGCGCGAAATCCTTGTTCGCGGTGAGCTTGGTCATCGTGCCCGCTTTCATGTCGCGCAGGTATGCATCCGCGACCTGTTTTGACGACTCACGACTCACCACCGCTCGTGAAAAGTCGTCGTCGAGTGGCGTGGTCACCGTCTCCACGGCGTCGGCGGCACTTTGAAACAGGCGGGTCTTGGTGCCCGTCTTGATATCGATTTTGTCGACAAAGCTGCGCGGCGCATTTTGCAGGTAGTTCTGATAGTACTGCGTTCCGGCAACGAATACTGCGCCATCACTGGACACCATCGCCACCTGACCACCGTGCGAGCCCCGCTTGGTCATCATGGCGCCAGGGTTGGCAAAGAACTGAAGCGAATCGTCAGCCGCTGCCGCGCCCCGTCCACCACCACCCCCGCCACCGCGACCGCCGGCGCCACCTCCGAACGTCGGCGTGTACGCGCGCTGCCGAACGATCGTGTGTTTCTCGGTTGGCGTTGCGAGATCCACATGATAGATCTCGCCGGTGTTATTGGCCGTCGTGCCAATGAACAACTGCTTGCCGTCGTTGGTGAACGTGAGCGATCCGATCGGACCGTCGGCGTCGTACAGCACTTTGGCGTCGCTCGCGCTGTTAGGCGGCAGCCACTGCATTACGCGCTCACGACGGGCGACCGCGCCGGCCGCTCCGCCGCCGCGTCCACCACGCCCAGCCGCTGCGCCGGCAGGCGCACCTTGTCCGCCGCTCGTTGAATCACCCGCCACATAGAACATGCCAACTCCGGTTGGCATCCACGACAGCATTCGCTTGCCCGCCGGGCCGTCTGCGCCACCGCGGCCGCCAAACCCTGCACCGCCCTGTGTCGAATCAGGCATTTCGCGAAGCGGCCGCTTCTGAAGTTC
>JANOKE010000190.1:0-14852 GCA_031419135.1 Gemmatimonadaceae bacterium | reverse complement strand
GGATAGTTGGTATGAAGCGGCGGCTGGGCCTCCACGGTAACGTGGTGGCAAGCCCTGCTCCACCACTATCCACGCGCTCACCGTCTGGCGACGGGGCGCATACCGGGAGGCCAACCGCCATGGAGATCATAGGCCTGGACCTGCACAAGCGCGAGAGCCAGCTGTCCATCAAAGCAGACGACGGCACCATCACGGACCGCCGCATCGCGACCAGCCGGGCGCGGTTCACCGCCGTATTCGGCGAGCGGCCGCGCGCCCGGATTCTGCTCGAGGCGAGCACGGAGAGCGAGTGGGTCGCCCGCCAGTTGGAGTCGCTCGGCCACGAGGTGATCGTCGCGGACCCGAACTATGCACCGATGTACGCCAATCGCTCGCGCCGCACCAAGACCGACAAGCGCGACGCGCGCACGTTGATGGACGCGTGCGCAACGGGCGCATGGCGTCCGGCGTATCGCCTGTCCGAAGCGCGCCGGCATGTGCGCGCGGAACTCGCGGTGCGCGATGCGCGCGTGCGCACGCGGACGCGGTACATCGCGTTGGCGAAAGCGCTGGTGCGACGCGACGGGCTCCGCGTGCCGACCAGTGCGAGTGCGTGGGTGCCGACACGGATCGCGGCACTCGACCTGTCGCCGACGTTGACGACGGAGTTGGCGCCGCTCTTCGCGGTGTTCGCGCCGCTGAATGCGCAGATCGCCGTGGCCGATGCCCGCATCGCGGCCTTCGTGGACGAGGATCCGATCGCGGCGCGGCTCACGACGGCGCCTGGTGTCGGACCGGTCACCGCCAGTGCGTTCGTGGCCACCATCGACAACATCACGCGGTTTCGCACGGTCCACGAGCTGGAGGCGTACCTCGGCGTGATTCCGAGCGAGCGCAGCTCGGGCGAGAAGCGGCAGCTCGGGCACATCACCAAAGCGGGCAACGGGCGCATGCGCTGGCTGCTGGTCGAAGCGGCCTGGACGATCATGCGATCGAAGTCCCCGAACACCGCCGCGCTGCGCGCGTGGACCGTGCAGATCGCGCAACGGCGCGGCAAACGCATTTGCGGTGGTCGCGCTGAGCCGCAGTGCCGCAGTGATCACGGAGCAAAGCCTGCCGTTCACGGTTGGCGTTCTCAGTACCCCCGCTCCCGATTTACCACCCACGACGGCGTTTCGCCTCGTTCGAGCGCTGCCAGGCATTCGAGGAATCCCACCACGGCGCCTTCGTTCGTGGTGAGACCGGAAATGTGCGGCGAGATCATGACACGGGCATCGTTCCAGAGAGGCGACGACTCAGGAAGCGGCTCCACTTCGAACACATCCAGCGCGGCTCCGCGCAGCCAGCCAGCGGCTAGAGCGTCCGGTAGCGCGGATTCGTCTACCACCGCGCCGCGTCCGGCGTTGATCAGTACGGCACCGTTGCATTTCGCCAGCAGGGCACGCGAGAACATGCCGCGCGAGGCCGGCGTCAGCGGCACGGTGAGCACGATCCACTCGGCCTCAGCCACGAGTGTCGGCAGCGCGGCGGTGGTGGCGAGTCGCGCGAAGACCGCGTCGCTACCATGTCCGGTGCGCGACACACCCGTGACATGACAACCCAGTGCGGCGAACAATCGCGCGACGTGCGTACCGATATCTCCGGTCCCGATCACCAGCACACGCGACCCGTGCAGCATGGCGGTTTCGCGCGGCAGCCACTGGTGCGCCTGTTGGGCGGCATGCAGATCGATGACCTGTTGTGAAAATGCCAGTGCGCGCGCCAACGCCCATTCGGCGATGCGCGGTCCGAACGACTCGGATGTGCGCGTGAGCAGGATCTCGCGTGGCAGTTCATCAGGGTACAACCAGGAGTCCACCCCGGCTCCGGTACAATGGACCCATCGGATGTTGCCCATTGAGGGTAGTGGAGGACGCCGAAAACCGAGATAGCTGTCGCCCCAGAACAGGTCATCCGCCGTGAGATCGATGTAGCGGTTGCCTCGGATTTCGAGGTCGGGTCTGGCGGCAGCGAGCCTGCTGGCGAGTTCTGCATGCGCGTTCGCGCCGATGACGATGCGTTGTGACATCCCGCGTAGCCTTCAGGGCGTGATCGACAGTGATGTCACGGTGATTATTCCGCCGCCATCGTTCTCGGGCGTGCCGTATTTGATGCGCGTGGGGTAGCCCAGCGTTGCATGATAGGTCACGTCAAGGAGCGTTGCCCGGCTGCGCGCTTCGGTGTCGATGAAGTCGAACAGTCCTTCGATCGTTGGGCGATAGTTGAGTGGAACGGCCTGGCCGGATGACTCCACCACGATTGCCGTGACGGCGTTGTTGCGAACGGTCACCCGCAGAGCGGTCGCGAAATTAGGAGTGCAAAAACATGCGTGGCTGCTGACGTAGTTGTAGTTCTTGGTACTGGTCGACTCCCACAGCTCTCGCTGCGTCGTGACCGCGGGGAGATCCAACGGACCCCGTCCGAAGCAGGCGGCGAGGACTGCCGACAGTACGACCGTGACGAAGGTGGTGCGTTTGAATTGCGCGGGCATACCCCGTGCCTCAGGTGTTTGTGTAGCTGCTGGCCACGGCAATGCTTGTGGGGATGGGCTTCTGAAAGATATGCGCGCGAGTCCGCGCGCGCTTCATGCGGACCGCGTGGGAGACAGGAGACGGGAGACGGGAGACAGGAGACGGGAGACGGGAGACGGGAGACACGGCGAACCGCAGAGACTCAGAACGACGCGGCGCTCAGAGCCTTGGACATCTGCACGTAGTATGCAAGTTGCGTACGTTGATCCGCCGTGGGGCGACCGGTCCATCGTGCGCTGGCACCGTACAACGTTTGGATGCGTGACAACAGTTCCTGCGCCTGTCGCTTGCGATCGGCCGTCTGCGGATCGCTTGCGATGGCGCGTCGCGCACGATCGGCGACGGGCGCGAACTCCGTTGCCAGCCCGGCGACCTTGCGCTGGAATTCAGTCCAGGCCCGTCGGTCCGAGCGGGTGATGAGAATTCTCGGGTCTTCGCGCACGACCACGCGCTGCGTGCTGGTCGCGCCGCCGGCAACCAGTCGCACGATATAAGTGCCAGGCAGAACCAGCGGACCAGGTGTCGAGTTGCGCGATCCGGCGTCCTCATCCTCACCGCCGCCGCCGCCGCGCAGCGGGACATCGGCATAGCGCAGATTCCACACCACGCGCTGTACGCCGCGAGCTCGCGCCGGGGTGAGTTCCTGTACGATCGCGCCAGCCGAGTCCAGCACGGTAAGCGTGGCGTTGCCTTCGGCCTGCGCCATCCAGTAGTCCACCAGCGCGCCATTCGCTGGATTCTCCCCACGGAAAATCATGTCGCCCGTGTGGGGCCGCAGGTTGGTGGTGCGGATCTGCCAGGCGGGTTGCATGGTGAACAGGTGCGACGGTTTCGCCATCACCGCGGTTGTCAATTCCTGCAGAGCGTTCACCTGATCGAGAATCCAGAGGCCGCGCGCGTGCGAGGCGAGCACGAGGGCATTGTCACGTGGGTGGATCGCGATGTCGTTGAACGGCATCATGGGCATGTTGTGGCGCAGCGGAATCCATTGCGTGCCGCGATTCGGTGAGATGAATACGCCGAACTCAGTGGCGAGGTACAGCAGGTTGGGGTTGCGCGGATCTTCGCGAATCGTGCGCGCCACGCGCTCGTCCGGAAGGTCGCCAACGATCGACGTCCATGACTGTCCGAAATCTTTCGTCATGAACACGTAGTTGCGGAAATCGTTGCCGCGGTGGTTGTCGACGGTCACGTAGGCCGTGCCATCGGCGTGACGTGAGGGTTCCACCCCGGCAAACCACGAGCCCGGTGGCAGACCGGGAAATTGCGTGTTCACACTGACCCAGGACGTTCCGCCGTCGCGGGACACGCTGAATCGACCATCGTCTGAGCCGACGTAGAGCACCCCTCTGCGTCTGGGCGATTCGGCAAGGGATACAATCCCCGGAAAGTACGGCACGCCATCGTCGATCGAGAGCGTATTCTCGCTGGGTTTGCGCCCCATCAGTGGCAGCGTGGACCGATCGACACCGGTGGTCATGTCACCCATGTCTGTCCACGTCATGCCCCGATCGCGCGAGCGAAACAGGTGCTGCATTCCCACGTACAGCGTGCCCGTATCGTGTGCAGATACGACGATGGGAGAATCCCAGTTGGCCGGATGCATGGCATTGCCCAGCACCTGCGACGCACCGGGCTTGCCCCACGTATCCCAGTTGCGACGTCCCGCGATGTGTCCCTGCGGATCGCCCGGGCGGATGTCCTGTGCTTCCCAGGTGATCGTGTTGTTGCGCTGCAACCCAAGGAACTGCGATCCCGAGTACACTTGGCCCGGTCGCTTCAGGTCGGGCACCGCCCAAAAACCGTCGCCGCCGCACAGTCGCGACCAATGCTCGTTCAGAATGCCGCTGGTGTTCCAACTGGCGCTCGGTCCCATCCAGCAGCCATTGTCCTGCAATCCGCCGTACACATTGAACGGTACGGCGTTGTCGAGTGCCACCCGATAAAACTGCGACAGTGGCAACGACGACACATACAGGAACTTGTTGCCGCGATCGTAGCTGATGCCGATGCCGCCATCGTCAAGCTTGACGACGTGCCGACTGTCCCTGGGATCCACCCACACAAACCGATCGTCACCATGCGTGCTGGTGCGCGGTGCCGTGAACGTCTTGCCGCCATCGTCGCTGAACGAGTACGCGTTCAGCATGTAGATGCGCTTGTCGTCGTTGGGATCGATGATGGGCTGACTGGCGTACATCGGCCGCGGATTCCAGTCGGACAGAAATGTCCACGTCGCCCCCTTGTCGTCGCTGCGATAGAGGCCCGCTTTGCGCTGGATATATGCGGTTGACGCATTGTAGCGAGCACCCTGCTCGATGCTCACCACCACCGTGCCGGTGTTCTTGCGATAGATCGCGATGCCAATGCGGCCATACTCACCGGCGGGCAAGCCATTGCCGGTGAGTTTGGTCCATGTGCCGCCGGAGTCGGTGCTCTTCCAGAGGGCGCTTCCGGGGCCGCCGCCGTCAAAGCCAAAGGCACTGCGTCGCCGCTGATACGTGGCGGCATACAGGATGCGCGGATCGGCGCCGTCAATCGCCACATCGGTGGCGCCCGTTTCATCGTCAACCCACAATGTGTGACTCCACGTGCGTCCGCCATCGAGCGTGCGGTACACGCCGCGGTCGCCGCCGGCGCCCCACACCGATCCCTGGGCCGCGACATATGCGATATCGGGATTGGAGGGATGCAGCACGATGCGCCCGATGTGTTTGCTGGCGCGTAGACCCATGTTGGTCCACGTTTTTCCGGCATCGGTGGATTTGTACACGCCGTCGCCCCAACTCACACTCTGTCGATTGGCGCGATCACCGGTTCCCACCCACACGATATCCGGATTCGGTTGGAACACCGCGACATCGCCCACTGAGTGTACCGGCATCGCATCGAACAGCGATTCCCATGTCACGCCGTTGTCGCGTGTGCGCCAAACACCACCGGTAGCGCCACCTACGTACCACGTATAGGGGTTGGACTCAACCACATCCATGTCGATTACGCGTCCGCTCATAGACGCTGGACCAATGCTGCGAAGTCGCAGGCCGTCGATGTCGGCCGCCGCGAAGCTGCTGGCCGCGCTTCCCGGGGCTTGGGTTTCGGCTGCGGCGCTGCAAATCGAGAGAGCCAGCAGGGCCGCGACGAAGTGAGGGGTGGCGCGGCGCCGATTCTGGATAGACATAATGGACGGGGAGGGACGGGGACGGGTGACGGTGACTCACGCAGACATTGGGGCACCCGCCGCCCGCCAGCAAGGGGCCGATCAGACGCCGCCGCCGCCTGATGTGCAAGTGTGTGCGTCTCGCGCGTCTCCTCTCAAGGCACCAGTTTCCGGGTTACCCTCGCACGCTTCGGACTGGGGGGCCGTCCGGGTCACGACATTCCACACGATGGACGATCTCGACCGACTGTTTCGCACCTATCACGCACCGCTTGTGCGCTACCTGACCCGACGGTTGGGTGATCGTGACCTGGCCGAGGAATTGGCGCAGGAGACGTTTGTGCGTGCGATGCGAAACGGTCCGGTGGCCAGTGAACGATCGTGGCTGTTTGCGGTCGCCACGAATCTGGTGCGCGACGAGTCACGGCGCGACGCGCGTCAACGTCGGCATCTCGAGCTCCTGCGGGCCGAGCATATTGATCGCGTGCAGGAACCGGAGCCGACGTCGCTGGAGCGCATGCAAGAGGCCGCGTTGGCGCGACGTGCGGTGAATGCCCTCGCCGAAAAGGATCGTGTGGCGTTGCTTATGAAGGAGGAAGGGTTGGACTACCACGAGATTGCCGCTGCGCTGGGTCTTTCTGCAAGTTCGGTAGGGACTACGTTGTCGCGCGCGCGGCGTAGACTGGTTGACGTGTACGAGGCGCTTCAACGAGAACAGGAAAGCCACGGATCGGGAGGGGCCAGTGTCGGCTCATGATGATGATATGATCACGCCGCGCAACGACGGGGCGGAAGAAACCCTGGAGCCGAGGTGGACCACGGCCGGCCATCTCGATGACGGCACGATTGAAGCGTGGCTGGATGCGGCGTTTGACACGACGCAGATGGCCGAGGTTGCGGCGCATGTCAACGGGTGCGCGACCTGTCAGGCGCGGGTGGCGCACGCACGCGGATTTATTGCCGGGGCGTCACGGGTGGTTCGCGCGTTGGACACGGTGCCAGTGGGCGTGGTATCGCATGAGGACACGGTGCGCGCCGCGTCGCGCATCATTGCGGCGGCCGATGCGACGCGCACGGACAGCGCCGTTCCAAGGGTGCGTGCACAACGTGCGTGGTATACGCAGCCATTCGTCCGTGCCGCCGCTGCTCTGTTGGTCACGGTTGCGGGCGGGTCCATCGTGATGTCGCGCACCGGCAGAGTTGTCGTCACACCTGCGGTGGAAATGAAGGCCGACCGTGAGTCGGTGGCCGCGACCAGGGTATCTGAGTCGGTGCCACGTGTCGCCGCCGCACAGCCGACCGCGATGCCTGCTGACAAGATGGTGGCGGCGCGTTCGGCGCCACTGATTGCGGGCGACACATTCAGAAAGACTGAACGTGTACGTGCCGACGGTGAGCAACGCCGTGATGCCACCGTGGCGGCCAGGTTGGCGGATGCGGCAGCTGCAGCGCCTGCTGTTGCACTGCCGTCCGCCGTTGCGGCGCCCGTTGCGCCGGTGCCCACGCCAGCGACCATCGCGCCGATGAAGAGTGCGGCAACGGGGTCTGCGGTGACGGAGCAGCTCGAACGACGGGAGAACGCGATTGAAGCGGATCGACTGATTGTTGGTCGGGTGCGCGCAACCAGCGGCGCTCCAGTAGCCGGTGCGCAGATCGCAGCGCGTGGAGCAACTACGGTTGTAACCGCCACCGACGCGGATGGTCGATTCCGACTCCGCGTGCGCGACGATTCCCTGGAGTTGTCGGCGCGTCAGTTGGGCTTTGACCGGTCGACCGTGGCCGTGCGCAGTGCGGCGCGCGATTCAGTGACGGTAGACCTGACGTTGAAATCCCGCGCTCTCGCTCTTGAGGCGGTGACGGTCGCGGGAGGTCGCGCGGCCGACGAGCCCGTCGCCTCGCACTGCTGGACCGTGCAGGGCACGCCTGCCCGCTCCAACCTGCGCCTGCCAACCGAACTGCGGTTGCCGGATATTGACGACGCGCGCACCTATCCCGTGCAGTGGATGGGCTGGCCTGACTCGAACACGTCGCTGCCGGTACGCATGCGGGTGGATAGCAATGGTCGCCTGAGCGGTGAAAGCACGAGTGAGGGGCAGCAACTGCAGCTCATCGTGCAGCGCGTCGCCAGCGGTTGGCAGGGTACCGCCACGCACACGATAGAAGGAAAGCGTACGATACAGCGGGTGCAGTTGAAGTCCGTGACAGACGCAGTGTGCAACCCATGACGTGAGCGGCGTCTCCTGAACGAGCAACACAACATTTCCTTCAGGAGGATGTATGTCGAAGGTCGCATCGGTGGTCCGGCACACGCGTCTGGCGCGAGTGGTCGTTGCAGTGGCGATTACCACGAGTGTGCTCTCGGGGTTCCGGTTCGTGGAGAGGGCGGGTGCGCCAACCCGCCTCCCGCCCGCAATGCGCGACACGCTCGCGCGATTCACAGTTGCCGGTGTGGTAAGCGACGCGGGCACCGGGAGTCCGTTGGCCGGCGTCGCAATAACGGCAGTGATTCCAGGCACGTCGAACGCCGGCACTTCCACCTCCGCTGCCGATGGCCGCTATCGGCTGCAACTGTCTCGAGTGCCGCGGGGGAGCTCGATTGCGATCTCGGCTCGACGCCTGGGATACGAACCCATACGCCAGACTGTGGCGGCCACGAGTGACTCGGCGCGGTTGAACGTTGCCATGGTGGTTTCGCGAGCGGCGCTGTCGGAAATAGTGGTAAGAGGGGACGCGGCGACGATGAGACGCGAGATCGCGGCTGCGAGCCAGGCGCTCGGTCCAACGTCGCCCTCCGCGAAGGTCGCCGTGAATCAGGTCGTGGCTGCGAGCGGACGGCTCAGTCAGGTGAGCGATGAGGCACGTCGCTCCGAACGCGATCGTCGCTGGCGACCGGAGGACAAAGGGTGGGATCGCGAGCAGTACGACCGTGTGAACGACAACCCGTTTCTTGGCGTGCGCGGCAATCCTCGCTCAACGTTCTCGGTCGACGTCGATCGCGCCTCCTACGGCAATGTGCGTCGCTTCCTCACGCAAGGGCAGGTGCCACCGGCCGATGCCGTACGTATTGAAGAGCTGGTCAACTACTTCCCGTATACAGTTGCCGAACCGCGCGGTGATGCGCCCGTGGCGATCACCACCGAAGCGATGCCGGCGCCGTGGCAATCGCGCCACCAATTGGTGCGTGTCGCGCTGCAGGCGCGCCGCATACACACGGCGAACTTGCCACCCAGCAATCTGGTGTTTCTGATTGATGTCTCGGGTTCGATGCAGAGCCCCGACAAACTGCCGTTGGTGAAGCAATCACTGGGATCGTTGGTGGAGCAGCTGCGCCCGCAGGATCGCGTCGCCTTAGTGGTGTACGCCGGTGCCGCCGGGCTGGTGCTTCCCAGCACATCGGGCAACGAAAAAGCGCGCATCATGCACGCCATTGAACGTCTCGAAGCCGGCGGCAGCACCGCCGGTGGCGCGGGGCTTGAACTGGCGTATCGCACCGCGCGCGAGCATTTCGAGCACGGCGGCAACAACCGCGTGATTCTTGCCACCGACGGCGACTTCAATGTGGGGGCGAGCAGCGACGCCGCGATGGAGCGTCTTATTGAAGACAAGCGTGCCGAAGGGACGTATCTCACCGTCCTGGGTTACGGCACGGGAAACTATCAAGACGCCAAGATGCAGAAGATGGCCAGGATCGGGAACGGCAATGCCGCGTACATCGACGACCTGGCCGAGGCGAACAAAGTACTCGTGAAGGAGATGGGCGGCACCCTGTTCACAGTTGCCAACGATGTGAAGTTGCAGATCGAGTTCAATCCGTCGCGAGTATCCGCGTATCGGTTGATTGGCTACGAGGACCGGATCTTGCGCGATGAAGACTTCACGGATGACAAGAAGGATGCGGGCGACATGGGTGCCGGGCATTCCGTGACCGCGCTGTACGAGGTGGTGCCGGTTGGCGTCACCGGCACGGTGACGATTCGTGGCGCCGATCCGCTGCGTTACACGCGCATGGAAGACGGCGTTGCGCCGACTCCGGCGGGCGGCGATGAGTTGTTGCACGTGAGTTTGCGGTACAAGCGTCCTGGCGAGTCGACCAGCAAGCTCATCACGCAAGCCGTGCGGGCGCGCGACGGGCGCGAGCGTGCCTCCGAAGACTTCCGCTTCGCCGCATCGGTTGCGTCGTTCGGCATGCTGCTGCGCAATTCCGAACACAAAGGCACGGCATCGGGAGCCCAGACGTTGGAGATGGCGCGTGGCGCGGTGGGTCACGACGAGGGTGGCTACCGCAGTGAATTCGTGCGACTGGTGGAGCGCTGGCACGAGGTCTCGCGAGGGATCGCGGTTCGTCCCGAGCGGGATCGGTAGTTGGGTGGGGCGTGCTTGACTTCCATGCCCGCAGGCGAGAGCGTGTGGGCATGAGAGTGATTCGATGTCTCGCGCACTCGATGCTCCTCGCCATCGCGCTCTTGGGCGTCGCGTTCCCCAACGCATCGGTTGCGGCGCAAGGCATCATGCCAAAGCCCGCTGGCCCCAACACGCTTTCCGGCGTGGTTACCGACACGTTGGGCAATCCCGTATCGGACGCCGATGTCTACATCACGCTGCTGAAGCGTCGGGTGCGCACGCGCGACGACGGGTCGTTTCTGTTCGACAAGATTCGGCCCGGTACCTATGACGTGGGCGCGCGCGCATTTGGCTATGTCGCCCGGTCGTATTCGGTGAATGTGGTCGACGACGGCGGCTCCGTGTACATCCGAATGATTCGCCTGGGCTCGACGCTCGCCTCGATGATTACCACAGCCGATCGACTGGGGTTGAGCGGCGTTATCGGGGATACGGCGTTCAAGGCCATGCCCAACGTGACCGTTCGGGTTATTGGGCCGGAACTCACTACGCGCAGCGACTCGGCTGGCGCCTTTTCGCTGGCGGTGTCTCCTGGCCACTACCTGGTTGAACTCAATCGCGAAGGATTCGCTCGACAGGTGATTGGTGTGACGATCCCGGAGCATGAAGGACGGAAGATTGCCGCGTGGCTGGTTCCCCAGTTCGGCGGGGTCAATCCGCTGGTGGGTGCCAACCTGTTTGAAATGTCGCAACGGGTGATGCGGGCAAATCCCGTGTGGTCCACGTATTACACCCGCGAGGATATGGCGAAGCAAGGCATCACGGAGGTGCGTCAGGTGGCCAACCGCGTGGCCATGCGAAACGTGAATCCTGATTGCCCGGTGTTCATAGACGGCGGCCCGCGTACGCTGCCGCTATGGCAACTGGCGGCTGGCGATGTGGAGTTTGTAGAGCTGTACACGGCGAGACCGGCGCGCAACACGGTGACCAGCTTGAGTGGTCTGGCTCAAACAATCACCACCAGTACCAGTCTGGTTCCGACGTCAGAGTGCGGGGTGGCGTTGGTGGCCTGGCTGCGCCACTAATGTTCAACCGACGGTCTGGACGCCTCGGCGTGAGTGTGGTGCTCGCTGGGTTATTGAGCTCGGTAGCGCGGTCACAGCCCGTTGCACCGAAGCCTGCCGGGCCAAACACCCTGAATCGAACGCGCTCCCTGCTCGTTCGAGACAATGCCAAACACACGGAGGGGGGCTACGCCACGATCATCGATACCCGATATTGCATGATCGCCGGATCCCGCGTGACCACCGTGAGTCCTTCAACAATGGCCTGCGCAACGAGCATCCGATCAAACGGATCACGATGAATGGTGGGGAGCATTGCTACGTGCTGTGCATGCACAAACGTGACAGGCAGTTCGAGAAATCCGCACTCAGCGGTCGCTTGCGACACCGATCGTTTGCTGGAGATTTTCCCCAGCGACGCCTTGATCGCAATTTCCCAGGCTGACGCGGCACTCACGTACACATCGTCCGCTTGTTGAATGGCCGCAAGCGCGGCCGTGCTCAGCTTTTGTCCGGCGTCCCACCATATCAACACGTGCGTGTCCAGCAACACCTTCACAACGTGCCTTCAAACGCGTCGAGCATTTCATCGGGCAAAGGCGCATCAAAGTCGGCGTTCACGCGCCAGGCGCCCTTCCCGCGACCGGGCACGCGACGCGCAGGCATATTGTCCATTGGCACCAACCGCGCGCGAGCGCGTCCCGACTTCATGATGACAATCTCCTCACCGGAATACGCACGCTCCACCAATGCGGACAACTGGGTTTTGGCCTCGTAGAGACTGACGGCTTCTCGCACAGCTTTTGGTTTCCGTTGCACATGCCGCTCCTGACGTCTGAGTGGTTCGCCAGAAGAATACGCTTCCTTGACCACTATGGTCAAGGGCCAGCCGCCACGACATCATCGTGCTCAGATCGCTCGACGTGCGATGTGAGTGTGGCCAAAGGTTGCGTCCAGGCGCAACATTGGGGCGTGAATCCTCAGGTGCTATTCGGTCTCGATCGCCTCTGCGCCGACCCGTCGCGTGCTCACGGCGTCCGCCGCGCGGGGCTCGTCACCAACGACGCCGCACGGTTGGCGAGCGATCCTACGCGCCGCTCGCGCGAGGTGTTGCGCAACGCGTTGCGCGACGCTGGAATCGCGTTGGTGCGACTCTTCGGACCGGAACACGGACTGTCAGGCATTGCGGCCGACGGTGCGCCGGTGCCCGATGACATTGATCCCGTCACTGGAATTCCTATCGTGTCGCTGTACGGCGCCCGCATGCGCCCCTCGTCCGAGTCGCTGCGCGACCTCGATGCGCTGTTCTTCGACATTCCCGACGTCGGCGCCCGATTCTACACGTACTCATGGACGCTGTACCACGTGATGGCGGCGTGCGCGGCGGTGTCGGTGCCGCTCATCGTGCTCGATCGGCCAAATCCACTGGGCGGTGACCTGACGGCGGCAGAGGGACCTGTGCTCGATATGGCGTACCGATCGTTCATTGGGGAAGACACCATTCCCATTCGTCACCAGCTAACACTGGGCGAACTGGCGCGACTCTGGCAGCGCGAGCGTTTCCCGGCCGCCACGCTTCGCGTGATTCCGTGCGAGGGATGGACGCGCGCGATGCACTGGCCCGACACGGGCCTTCCGTGGGTGCCAACGTCGCCAGCGATGCCGAGCGTTGAGAGCGTCCAGCTCTATCCCGGATTGTGCCTGTTCGAGGCGACGAACATGAGTGTGGGGCGGGGCACCGCCACGCCATTCCAGCTGGTGGGTGCGCCGTGGCTCGATCACGTTGCCGTCGCGCGCGATCTTTCGCGCCACGCACCGCACGGCGCTGAGTTCGAAGCTGCAGACTTCACGCCTACCAACGGACCGCACGCTGCCGAACGTTGCCATGGTGTTCGCGTGCGCGTCACAGAGGCGCATGTTGTCCGTCCTGTGGCGCTTGGCCTGCTGTTAATGGCGGCGATTGCCAACACGCATGGCGGGCAATTCCAGTGGGCCACATATCCGACCGCGGCCAATCCCGGCGGCCACGGACACTTCGAGCGACTGCTCGGGCGTGGCGATCTGCGAGGTGCCTTCGATGCGACGCCCGGTGCGATCGATAGCGACGTCGTACGCGCGTGGACAACGACAGGCGACTGGAGCGAACGGGTGCGCGAGGTGCTTTGCTACGTGTAGCGCACGAGGCAGGTCGAGGGCGGTTTGCTGAACCGATCGGAGGGTTGCAGGAAGTTGGTCATGAGGTGCTCGCGTCTGTCCAACGCCTGAGTCAATCGATCGTGTCGGCAAGGTGGATGCGCAGTCCCGGGATCACGTCCTCCCCGTCCAGCACTTGGTTGGCCGGGCATTCCGATTCGCTATCATCGGCGCGATACACGCGGGCAAGATGGCGCGAAGGCCAGGTCCGGCAGGTTCCTCCAGCGGTCCTCGCGAATGTATGCCACGTCTGGTGCCCGCACGGTGTCCGGATTTCGCTGCAGGGTGAATCCGGTTTCGGCGGCCACCACGCGCCCCTGCGGCGATGTCCAGCCGTTGGCTTTGCGCTCCGCGGCGAGATGGTTCCCGATGGCCATGAGCAGGCGCGCCGCCACATCGCCGTGACGCCACGACGCCGGCTCGCGAACGATCAGCGTCCGCGCACGAGTTCGAACCGCACATGCAGCGGCGGATGCGCCAATAGCTCTTCCGCCGTCATCGGGACCGATGCCGGTTTGATCACTGCAGCCCTCCGCGAAGCACGCCTGTTGGGCGTGCGACCATGTAACCCCACGGTGTCAGCCGTCCGTCAGTCGGCAACAATCGACGGGGACGCCAGTCGTCGCCGCCCCTCTACTCGAACACGCTCGCCAGTGGCATCGAAAATCCCGGCAGCGTTGTGTCTCCCTCGAGCGCTGCCGACTCGTGCACGATTGCCTCGCTGCCGTCGGCACGATACACCCGCGCGAGACGACGAGCGGGGTCGATGACCCACACCAGCGACGTGTCTGCGGTGAGCCAGTCGGCAACCTTGGCGAGCACTGCGCCCGGACGATCGCCGGGCGAGAGCACCTCGACGGCGATATCAGGTGCCAGCTCGGCGAATCCAGCACTCGCGGTTGGAATGCGGTCCCACGCCACGAACGCCACGTCGGGAGCACGCACAGTGTCCGGTTGCCGATGTATCGTGAACCCGGTCTCCGCGGCCAGCACCTCGCCGAGCGGGTTCGGGGCCGAACGCGCGGCTTGATCACGTTCCAAAAACGACGCGATGCAAACGAGTATGCGCGCGGCGATACTGCCGTGCTGATAACCTGCGGGTTCTCGCACCACGAGGTGACCGCGCACCAGCTCCGTGCGCATGCCGCGCGTGTCGTACGCGAGCAGTTGGTCGGCCGTCATGAGATCGGACGACACATCCGTCGGCGTCTCCGTCGATACATCAGTTGCCGGGAGCATGTACGCATGTCTCCGTGTAGATCGCGTCTGCGTCATGGAGCGAACATACGAGGGCCCGTCACTGGGCCGTCATCGCGCGCCGCGATAAAGCTAAGCACAGCGATTGTGCCGAGTCTACTCGGCGGCGTCTGAGCGCGCCTGCCAACAACTCACGCGGGCGATCCCTGCGTCGTGTCGTACGCCGAAATGCTGTCGCGGAGTGCCCACATGCGTGTCCAGAGCACGTCGTGTGGCACGCGACGGAGCGGCATATTCGCAAACACCGCCAGCGCTTCTTCCGCGTGGGGCACCTCGATCTGCTTCGTG
>JANOKE010000189.1:0-1834 GCA_031419135.1 Gemmatimonadaceae bacterium | reverse complement strand
GATAATCGCCTGATAGTCCATGGTGTGCGACTCGAAGAAATCCCTCGGCAGGTTGCTGCAATGAAAGCACACCGCCTTGTCGGGGTCGTCACCATAGTTGTTGTTCCAGTCCAGCAGCGCCGCCGGGGTTTGCGAGGCGAGTGTCAGGGCATACATGCTGATCGTGCCCATCACGTCCACTTCGCAGGCGCTGGGGAGGTTGGCATTGCTCAGCATGCTCATCACCGTGCAAGGCACCACGCCAAAATATTCCTCCATACTCGTCCAGCATTGCACCGCGCTGACCGTAACATCCACTTCCTTCATCCAGCGCTCCATCACGAGGCCAAGCTTGGCCATTTTCAGCAGCGGCTCGTCGGGCACGCCGCTGGTGTCGACATACGCTGTCATTTCGTCGAGCTTGTGCCTCACCGACGCGTCGCCGTCGGCCAGGCGCGCAATGCGGCCCAGGATTTCCGACAGATCAATGGGCTCCACCGAAATTCCCGAGCGCTCGAGAATCTTCTCACTGTACCGCACGGTTTTGAAGGCAGCCGGCCGTGCACCGATGGCTCCGATGCGCGCGCCACGCAGGCCTTTCACCACGCGACAGACTGCGGCGAACGTACGCAGATCGTGTCGAAACCCAGGCGATTCCGGGCGCTGCGTATGCGTGGACGTGAGCGTGTACGGGATACCGTACTGGGTGAGCACATTGCAGACCGACATCTTGCCGCAGAACGCGTCGCGTCGGTGATCGATCTGCATTTTGGCCGGATCGTCCGATGTCGCATGCACGAGCACTGGCACATGGAGACCGGCCAATCGCAGCGTGTCGGCCACCGCCCGTTCATCACCAAAGTTTGGCAGCGTGACCACCACACCGTCAATGCGATCGCGGTGCTGCTGGAACAGATTCGCGCACGCCTTGGCCTCCTCCCGACTTTCGATGGCGCCATGGGTGGACGCGGCCGCATCGATGATGACGGCATCGATCCCCTCCTCCTCGAGCGCCCGCAGCATGTCCACACGTCCGCTGGCGGCCAGATGACCGGGAAAGAACCCCCGATTGCCCACGATAACCCCAAGGGTGACGCGTCGCGGAGGCGGTGTGACGGGCCTGTTGGTCTTTGCCGTGCGAGCGGCGCGGGCCTTGCCCCCGACGTTGGATTCGAGCTTGTGGATGGACATGACCGTGCCGAGATGGAATGCGTTGACGAACATGCGTGTGTCCGTATGTTACTGTGTTCCCGCTCACTGGACAAATACGACACACCGACGCCGTGAATCACTCTGCTGCACCGCAAACCCTGATTGGCCGACTGAGCGGATCCCTGCTGCGTTCACAGCAGTTCGGACTCGTTGTCGTGCTGTTGATCCTGGGGTCGGCGCTTACCATTGGCGCCGGATCGCACATCGATCCGCAGTCCCATGCCGTGGTCAACAACTTCCTCAATCGCTATACGCTCGTGCAGATGGCCACCGATGCCAGCGCGTTCGCCATCATGGGCGTCGGTGCGACGCTGGTGATCATCGCTGGCGGCATCGACCTGTCGGTAGGAGCGATCTATGCGCTGGCCGGCGTGGTCATGGCCATGGTACTGCGCGCCCTCGGCCCCATGGACTCCTCGCTGACGGTGGTCGTCGGGCTTGGCGCCTGCCTGCTGGTGAGTGTGGGCTGCGGACTCGCCAACGGTTTGATGGTGATCGGGCTTGGCGTGCATCCGTTCATCATCACGCTGGGCACCATGTGGATCCTGCGTGGTGTGGCCTTCGTGAGCAGCCATGCCGAAAGCATTTTGGTGCCGCAGGCCCTCACCGCCGTGGCCAAGGCGCCACTCGGACTTGGCACCGC
>JANOKE010000188.1:0-2118 GCA_031419135.1 Gemmatimonadaceae bacterium | reverse complement strand
TCGTCGTTGAGCGCCGCGGCCATCGACCGGGCGTCGGTCAGTCCCCGGAGCGCGGCGTCATATGCCGCGTCGTCCAAACAACTCATGGCCACCGAGTCGACCGCCAGCAGACGGACCCGCTCCGTCGTGGATCCTTCGGGGAGCCTGGCGAGCGCCGTTGCGCACAACTCATTGGCCGCTTGATAGTCGGCGGACCAAAACAAGAGCATGACGAGGTCGCAGGCAACCGTCGCCGCCGTCGTCGGATGGTCGGCGGCGTACAGCACGTCGAGGGCCTGGGCGAGGGTCGCGCCCGCCTCCGGCCACCGGCCCAAGCCCTTCAGCGCGGCGCCGCGCACGCGCAGCAGGTGACCCGTAAGGGCCCGGTCCGCGACGTCCTCGATCGTCGCCGCGCGATCGCAATGCGCCAGCGCTTCGGCGCACGCGGCGCTCCCGATCGCCTGCTCGGCGGCCAACGCTAACATCCGCACGGTCTCGTTGGGATCAGCCGCGGCGCCGGCCTGATACAAGTGATACGCGAGGTCCGACGCGCGCAGTGTGACGCGGTCGCCAAACGCCGTGTGCATCGCCGCCGCGATCTTCAGGTGACGCCGCTGCCGCCGTGGCATCGACAGCGTGCCGAGCAGGGTCTGGCGAATGAGTTCGTGCGCGAAACCGTACACGACGTCGCGCCCGCGGCGATGTTCGATGACGAGTTGTGATGATGTCGCGGCGTCGAGCGCGTCGAGCAATTCGTCCTCGGTCTGCTCGTCGAGGGCTTCGAGCACCGCCAGTTCGAAGCGTGATCCGATTACCGCCGCCGACGAGAGCACCGCGCGGCACGTCGGCGTCAATCGCTCGAGCCGCCGCCCGATCACGAGGCGCACGCCTTCTGGTACGTCGAGTTCATCGACCGTGAGATCGGTGCGCCACGCGCCATCGGCATGGAACAGCCGACCTTCTTCCTTCAAGTGCTGGAACACTTCTTCGACAAAAAACGGATTGCCTTCCGTCTCCTTGAAGAGGATTTGCACCAGTGGCGCAGGCGGCGCACTCCCGCCGAGCGCCGCGAGCAATGCGCCCACACCGCCTTCGTCGAGCCGTCGCAGTGCGATGCGCGTCGCGAGGCGCTGCCGCGTGAGCGACTCGAGCACGCGCGCGAACGGCCGGTGCACTTCGAGCTCGACATCGCGATACGTGCCGATGATGAACAGGGGCAACTCGGCGGCGTAGCCCGCGATGTGCTCCAACAAACTCAGCGTCGCATCATCGGCCCAGTGCAAGTCATCGAGCAGGATAACGAGCGGCGCGACTTTGCACGATCGCTCCAGATACTCGCGGTACTTGTTGAACAGGTACCGTCGCTGCTGGTCAGGGGCGAGTTCGAGCGCTGCGGGAATGTCAGGGAACGTGTCGCGGAGCGACGGCTGAATGCGCGCTATTTCCGATGCCGCATCGCCGAGCACCTCGCGCAACGTGCGCAGCGGCACGAGTCGCGCGACGGAATCGAGAATCTCGGCGAACGGCGTGAACGGCGGCATGCCTTCCATCTCGTAGCAATGCCCCGTCACGCACAGCGCGCGTTGCGCGCGGGCTTCGTCCATGATCGCGGTGCTCAAGCGCGTCTTGCCGACGCCGGGCTCACCACCGATCAAAAGCACGCCGCCCTTCCCCGAAGCGAGTCGCGAGAGAAATGCGCGCGCGTCGCTGAGTTCTTTCTCGCGGCCGATGAGCGGCACGCGTGCGGTCGGCGCGATGTCATTCGGCGTGAGCGACATCGCGGCGGCCGAGGCTCCCGAAATCTCCGCGAGCAATGCCGCCCCGAACTCGCTCATCGTCGCGTGCCGCTCGCCGGGATCGCGCGCCAACGCGCGGGCCAGCACCAGCTCCACCATCGGCGGTACCGCCGGGCGCTGCATCGTCACGCGCGGCGCGTCCTCGGTCAACCGCTTCGCCATCAACGCCTGTGCATTCGCGCCCGCAAACGGCGGCGCGCCCGAGAGCATCTCGAACAACACGCAGCCCAACGAATAGAGATCGCTGCGTCCATCCAACTCCGCGTCGCCGAGCATTTGCTCAGGACTCATGTACGTTGGCGTGCCGAGTGCGAAACCGGTTTGCGTCAGCTTGCGGTCGCGC
>JANOKE010000187.1:0-10198 GCA_031419135.1 Gemmatimonadaceae bacterium | reverse complement strand
TTGATAGTCGGTGGCTGAGGTGCGCGTAAGCATGTTGAGTGCCGCCTTCGCCATGTTGGTGTGCGGATGCCGCGTGGTTTTGTTGTTGCGGTAGAATTGCCCCTCCACCGCCGACACGTTCACGATGTGCTTGTCGCGGTTCGCCGTGCGCATCATGAGCGGCTTGAGCCGCGCATTGATGATGAACGGCGCAATGGCGTTCACGAGCTGCACCTCAAGGAGCTCCACACTGGGCACGTCCGCCAACAGGAGTCGCCACGAATTCCGGTCGCGCAAATCCACCTGCTGCAAGTCCTGATCGAGCTGGCCCTGCGGAAAGAGGCTTTGCCGAGCGACCAACGCAAGCCCATCGCGCGTGGTCGAGGCGATGTGCGGTTCCGGCGGCTCCGACAGCATGTGGTAGCCGCGCAGTCCCTCCCAGTGGCCCAGCAGTTTACGCACGTTGTCCGACAGCGTTTGCACTGGCGCCATCTCGCCGGCCATCATGTGTGCGTAAAACTCCGGCGGCCGGCGCACCGTTTGGCAGGCGTTGTTGATGATGAAGTCCAGCCGATCGTGCGTATTGAGCAACTCGCGACAGAAGGCCTCTACGCTCGGCGTGTGCCGCAAGTCCAGCCCGAACAGTTCGAGTCGATCGCTCCACTGCGCAAAATCGGGTTCCGCGTGGTAGCGGGCGGCTGAATCACGCGGGAATCGGGTTGTGACAACAAGTCGTGCCCCGCAGCGCAACAGTTTGAGCCCGGCCTGATAGCCGATTTTCACGCGTCCGCCGGTGAGCAGGGCAGTACGGCCGGTGAGGTTGGTGAGCTCGGTGCGTTTTGCGAAGTTGAATTCGGCGCACGCACTACACATCTGGTCGTAGAAGTGGTGAATCGCGGTGAACTTCTGCTTGCAGATGTAGCAGTGCTGGGGGACCACCGCTTCGCGGACTTCCTGGTCGTCGTTGATATCGTGCGGTACGAAGTTGTCCGGCGGGTACACGTTGGGTGTGGTGAACACGGGCTGCCGTCGGAGCGCCCGAATACCGGTTTCGTACAACACCTCATCGTCACGCGCGGCGGCGGCCGCTTTGCGCTCACGCACCGTGGCCTTCACCATCGCCCGTCGCGCTCTGGCGTCGGGGTGAAACACGAGCGCTACCGCGTTGAGAAACAGCTGCCGCTCCTCGGGCGGGACGGGCACGAGGAGCGCACGATCGGCGGCAATGCGGGTGAGCAGCTCAGTGGCCGCGCGGAGCTGCTCGCGAAACGGAAAATCGGCGGTGGGATGATCGTTGATGTTACGCCCTCCGCAGCGACACATACGTGCTCACCAGCACCAACAGCAACCCCGATGCACACACAATAGCGGCACCGGTTGGCAAGTCCAATTGATACGACGCCGAAAGCCCCAGCAAACTGGCGGCGGCGGCAATCCCCCACCCCACCGTGAGCCGGCTCATCCAGCGCTGAGCCAGCATGACAGCGCACACGGCCGGCACGATGAGGTAGGCGAATGTGAGCAACACACCGGCCACCCGCACGAAGCTCACCACGACAATGGCGAACGCGGCGTAGAACAGGAAATCCCACAAGCGCACGCGCATACCGTCGGCGAACGCCCTATCGGGGTCGGACGAAATGAGCGCAAATCGCTTGTGAAACGCTGCGAAGAACAGGGCGAGCAGTATGAACACGCCCGTGCGCTGCATCACTTCCAACGCCGTCACGTTCAGAATGTCGCCCGTGAGCAGGTGCTCGAGCTCTTCCTTGCCGCCGGCCACGCGACTCAGCATCAGAATGACACCGGCCGCCGCCACCACGAACGTGATGCCGATGATGGCCTCCTGCGGCACCGGACCTTTCTGACTGCTGCGAGACCAACTGAACAGCGCTGCGGCTACAAACGTGACACCCAACGAGATCCAAAACGAGATGTGGTCGTGGAAGTCGTAACCCATGAGCAGCGCCACGCAGGTACCCAGCGTGGCCACCTGAGCGAGCGCGAGATCGACAAAAATCACCTCACGCTTCACCACGTGCAGGCCCAGATACACCAGCAGCGGTGGGAGCAGCAGACAAGCGGCCAACGGCCACTTCATCACTTGCCAGACGACATCCACGTCCATCGGGATCATGGCTTCGGCTGCAGTGCGGTGGCCAGCGAGGCGACGATGTAGTCCATCAACTGGAAGTACGTGTCGGTCCCCTTGATAGCGCCCGGCTGCAGAGCCATGTCCAGCACGGTGGCGTTGGTCTGTCGCGCCACGGTTTCGGCCGTCTTGCGATTCTGGTAGGGCTGCACAAGAATCACGCGGGCGTTTTTCGCCCTCATGGTGCCGATCACCTGCGCGAGATGGGCCGGCGACGGCGCGATACCGGGTTTGGCTTCGAGCGTTTCCACGACCTCGAGATTGAATCGCTCGGCCAGGTACACGAAGTCCCTGTGATACGTCACGATCTTCGCGCCCTTGAACGGTGCCATTTGCTTTTGCCAGGCGACGAAATGGAGATCGAGTGCGGCCTCGAACGTTTTGAGATTGGCCTTGAACACATCCGCCGACTTCGGATTGACCCGCGCGAAATGATCGGCGATGGTGGCTGCGATAATCTTCACGTTGAGCGGATCGATCAGGAAGTGCGGATTGCCCAGCGCGTGCACATCACCGCGGGAGCGATCAAACGTGGACGGAATTTCCAGCATGCGAATGCCTCGCGACGCCACGATCCGTCCCGGGGCACCGGTGGCGATTCGGGCGTTGCGGGCACTCTCGAGCAGTGGTGGCAGCCAGCCAATTTCCAGTTCGGCGCCCCCTTCAATGAGCACGTCGGAACGGTTGAGTGTCACGATGTGGCTGGGCTTGGCATCCACGAAGTGCGGATCTTCCGTGGCCTTTGCCAATGCCTTTACCTCCACGGCATCACCACCAATTACCACGGCCAGTGCGGCCAGGTCGGGTGTCGTGGCCACCACGCGTATGGGTGCGACAACCGTCGCGCGAACGGGCGGTGTGGCGGTGGCGGTGACGGTGCTGCCCGAGGCAAACGCGGCCACCGCGGACACGCCCAGAAATGATATGACGTTCATGAGTGATGTCGCCTCTAGAATTTGTGTGCGGAATGGGAACCCAGCAGAAACTCGTACTGCAACCACACCGAGTGATTGACGGCGCGCCCCGGGCGACGCCCATAGTTGTACTGGAGACGTACCTTCGAGTATTCGCTGGGATACCAGGTGACGTTGGGTGACACGCGATACTGGTCGACCCGAGGTTCCGATGCGAATGCGTCTTCGTCGCCGCGGGCGAAATCGCCGCGCAGCCCGACCACGATCAGGGGTTTGATACCCCACAGCAGTTGCGAATACACGCCCCGGTCGCGGAGGGTTTGGGCGATCAGCGCTGAACCGGCGGCGTCGGTCGATGTGCGCGCCGCCGCGTCGTAGCGACGATACAGCGCTTCTGTTTGCCATGACACGAAGGGAAAACCCTGCCCTGCCTTGGCCGACTTCCACTTCCAGTACACATCGGCGCCAGCGATTCGTGTATTGGCGCGTGGACCCGAATTGTTGGGCCCCAGCGCCGCTGACACACCCAGCAGCACGGTTTGCGTACCGCTGGGATCGAACGATGTGGCCAGGCGCGGCGCGATGAGCAGATCACGGACGCCCGCCACCTCGCGGTCGATGGGCACCCCGCCGTGAATCGCCGACGACTCGTCAGAGCGAAAACTGTGTGTGGTCCCACCGACACTGTTGGCCACTGTGAGCATGGCTTCGGCATAAAACGGTGTTGGTGCCAGCCACGATGCGCGCGCGCCCTGACTACGCAAGCCTTCCGGGCCGAACATGCGATTGAGCACCAACGGCTGGTCCACAAACGACCAGGCATGCGGATGCTGTGGATTCTGTCGTCCGAACTCGGTGAAGAACTGCCCCGCTTTCACTTGCACATTGTGCGGGAGCGATGTGGTGAGGAGGTACATCTCCTCCAGTTCGACAGTGGTTTCACCGTTTTCATCCAGCTTCAGCACGACATTGCTGAAGCCCTTGACGTACGGATCGACCGTTCCATCGAACACGAGTTCGGCGTTGGGAATGGTGAACCCGCGCACGAGCGGATCGTGATCGCCGCGCTGGATGGAGCGTACGTTGCGTACCGACGACCAGCCCACATCGCCCAGTCCGTCAAAACTCACATTCATGTAGCTGCCGCTGGCGGGTGCCTGCGGCGCTGGCGCGGGAACAGACAGTGCTGACTTCAGACTGTCCATGCGCGCCTGCAACTCACGCAAGGCGGTAGCCAGTGAATCGAGTGCGCGCTGGGTGCGCCGCGCCGAACTGTCGGGCAGTTGCTGCGCGGCAACTGGCGTACACCAAGCGCTCGCCGAGAGCGCAACAGCGCTGATTGCGACGGTGCTTCGAACGAGCATTCGCATGCTGGAGGTCCCCTGAACGGTGTGCCATCGTCGACAACGGCGCGCTCGCGCTGAAGTCGCAGGAAGGACCACCTCGAGACAGAGCGGCGGTGTGATCACGCGCGCGCGGCGAATCGAGCCAGTCCGTCGGAGGCAAGCGTCTGTAACCACGGCGCGCCCCACGGCACGCGACAGAGGCTAGCCTGCGAGGCTGGGGACCGGGGGCGCGCGAGGTGCCGCATGCGTTCGTGGCACCCGGAACGGCGGCAAATGCGCCACATTGCGCGCCACGGCGGGGCCGCTGAAGTTCAACGAAACGTGTGCGACCCGACGCGCGGGCGACGCAGCCATGTGCCCGATCGCGCATGCCACGCACGTCGTTTCATCGTGGGCGTAGTGACTCTGGGTGCTCCCCGTTTCTTCGAAATGGGGACCCATGCGCGCACTGGCACGCCAATGATCCAGCGGCCCGGCCAAAACGCCAAACAGCTGCGCCAGCGCCGCGAGCGTCAGCACCAATCGCTGCGCGCGCCCGAGTGTTCGGGAGGCGGATTTCACTACAAGTAGGAAGTAGGAAGTTTGAAGTCGGCAGTACGGTGAGCTGAGTACTGAGTACTCTTTTCAGTACTGAGTACCCTTCAGTACTAAGTACCCGTTCAGTAGTGGAACGTACCCAAGATGAGGAACGCTGTCGAGCAGCGACTGCGGGTCGACGCTTACGGCGCCATATCGGACGATGAAATGCAGGTGCGGGCCGGTCACGCGCCCGGTTGCCCCCACCAATCCCAGCACCGCGCCGCGTTCCACCGTGTCGCCCGCAGCCACCCGCTGCATGCTCATGTGCATGTACGCGGTAACCACGCCCGCGCCGTGATCGATGTACACCACTTTGCCGCCAAGAAAGAAGTCGTCCACCAGTCGCACAACGCCACGATTGGCAGCCCGGATCGGCGCGCCCACGGCACCCGCATAATCGGTGCCCATGTGGCGCGCGGTGACAATGCCATTGAACTCGCGTCCGCTGCCAAAGCGGCTGGTGATTCGGCTTGACCGCGGGGCCATGAACGCGCCAGACCAGAGCCGCTTCGTTTCGTGCGCGACCGTGGATACATGGGCGGCGCGTGCGGCTTCCCGCTGTTGACGTGCAGCAATCGCCGAGTCGGGAGGAACCGAAAAGCGCGGGGCAACTCGCAGATGCGAAATCCGATAGGTGCCCTTGGCCAGAGCCACCCTCAAACGCAGCGTGTCAGCATCCTTGCCGATCCCGCAGCTCACAACAACCAAAATCGTTGACGAGTCGATCGGTGCCGGTGCCAACGAACTGAACGCGCCACTGGGTTCGCGCAACAAGTGCAAGGCTTCACCGGCCACGCGCCCCGACACATCGGATTCAGCCGGCACTCCCGTGACCCGCACGACAAACATTGTACCCCGAGTCGGCTGTTTCGGACTGGTGCTCAGGCGCGCGGCGTTCCCGCAACCGTTTTCCGCGCGTAGCGGCGCAACAGTGGCCGATGCCACGATTACGGGAAGACTGGCCAGCATGACACGCAGGCGGGTGATCACGGCAATTCGCGCAAAGCTTGACCCATCGTCTCCACCACGCGGTCGGCATCGCTCAGCGTGAGCGGCATGGGTCCGCGCAACTTGATCACGTTGTGATGCGGCCCGTCGGTACCGACCAACACGCCAAGCGCGCGCATTCGGTTCACCACCCAGGCGGCCTCGTTGGCGGCCGGATCGAGCGTATCCCGGTTGCGCACGAGCTCAACGCCCAGAAACAGCCCCGAACCCCGTACGTCGCCCACCAATTCGTACTGCTGCATCAACACATGCAGCCCGTCAAGCAAACGGGTGCCCACGATGTGCGCATTGTGCTGCAGCTTTTCCTCGATGGTGACCTGCAGCGTGGTTCGTCCCGCCACACAGGCGGCCGTACTCCCACCAAACGTGCTGAAAAACTCCATGCCGTTGTCGAAATGGTTGGCGATGGCTCGCGTGGTGATCACCGCGCCCATGGGATAGCCGTTCGCAATTGGCTTGCCAAGCACCACAATGTCCGGAATCACGCCCTGCCGTTCGAAGGCCCAGAAATGCGTACCCAGTCGGCCAAAGCCGGTTTGCACCTCGTCGGCAATGCACACGCCACCTGCTCCACGAACCCGCGCATACACTTCGGCAAGGAATCCATCGGGAAACATGATCTGCCCACCCACACTCGGACAACTCTCCGCGATGTAACCGCAGAGTCCACGCCCTCGTTCGGCCAGTCGATCGATTACCACACCAACTTGCGCGGCAAACCACGGCCCGGGCGCACCCACGACATCACGGTTGCGGTACACATCCGGAATGGGCGACGTGTGCACCCAGTCGGGCGCGCCAAGACCGCCCGGACCCGCGTGTTTGTACGGACTGATATCGATAAGCGTGGTGGTGTGTCCGTGGTACGCAGAATCCATCACGATGAGGTCGCGTTGTCCCGTATGCGCGCGTGCCAGGCGCAAGGCCAACTCGTTGGCTTCGCTTCCCGACGCGGTGAAGAAACACACGGCCAGCGACTCAGGCAGCAGCGCAGTGAGCGCCTCGGCATACTCAACCAACTGTTCCTGCAGATAGCGCGTGTTGGTGTTGAGTACCGCGAGTTGCTCGCTGACGGCGCGCACTACTTGAGGATGTGCATGCCCAACATGCGCCACATTGTTGTAACCGTCCACATAACGCCGACCGTTCTCGTCAAACAGGTACTGCTTCCAGCCGCGCACGATGTTCACCGGACACGTACCGTACGAAAGGCTGAGGTTGGGCCCGATGTGCGCGCGGTGCGCGGCAGCAATGGTTGATGCCGATTGGTGATGAGGCAGCCGATCCGCAGGAATGCCCAGCAGCAGATTGGGATCGGGGCACAGGCTGCGCCACACCACGCGCTGACTCGCTCGAACAGCCCCGTCAATGTTGCAGGGAACATCGAGCATGTCGGTGATGAGTTGCACGTGAACGTGTGACCACCAATCGCCATTGGTTGGCGCACTCCCAATGCGGGCAAACTGTGCGCCTTTGGCTACAACCTGCCCCACCTGTAAGCCTTCAAGCGAGTCCAGCGTCAGGTGTCCGTAGAGCGTAAAGAACTCCACCGGTTGGGCGCCCGTGGTGGTATGCCGCAGCACGATCACCGGCCCGTAGTCATGATGCCGGGCGGCATTTTCGAACCCGTATACCACACCATCAAGCGGAGCGAACAGCGGCGATCCGGTGGCCAGCGACAGATCGAGACCCATATGGATCGTCCGTCGTTCGTCGGCGTGCGGTTCATCGGTCCATTCGTACATCACCCGTGCTTCGTCATATCCGCCCACACCGATATCGGCGCCAGCGGCTACCAGCACACGGCTCACTCGCCGATTTACCGCATCCGGTGTGTTGTGGGCTGAGTTGCCAGACAGCAACGGACTGCCAACGCTGAGATCAATCGGTGCGACCGGCACGGTGCGCAGATCTCGACCGGTGAGAGGCGACAAGTCGTTTGCCTGGGCCCGGATCCATTCAACCACATGCGGCGCGTGCGGCACCGGCGAGAGCCCGCATGCGGCGCGGAACGTGTAGTGCGCAAACCGCGGATGAATGGCGGCCAGCGTGGGCAGCGTGGTGCTGATCGGCCCTTGACTGATACCGAGATAGTCCACGTTGGGACGCGCCGCGCGTTGTGCTGCGGCCACACACACACTGGTGCACAACCGCATGCACATCAAACTGAACAACGCCGAGATTTCGGGTTCGGTGAGCGGAAATGTCTCGTGATACCCGGCCACCACGGCCGCCGCCGCGGCGAGCGGGTCGGCGGCACTCAGCGCCACGTAGGCCATGGCGATCGCCACGTCGTTCACGGTGTGACTGAACACCATGTCGCCGAAATCGATGATGCCGGTAACCGACTGACGCGCCGAGTCGACGAGCACATTGTAGTCGTTGGCATCGGAGTGGATGAGACTGCGCCGACACGTCGCCAGCGTGGGCAGAACGGTTGCCCGATGACGCTCGGCAAGGACGGCCACAAGCGCACGCAGCGTATCATCCGTAACACGCGCGATGTTGTCGTCAATAACTTCGAGCGCATTTGCCAGGTCCCAATGGAAATGGCGATGGAACGCCGCGTGATCGATCTCAGCGAGTGCCATATCAAGCCGTCCAAGTGCGCGCCCCACGTCGCGACGCAAGGCGTCTGTGTGCAGCGCTGTATGGCCGAGTGGGTTGCCGGGTACGCCGGTGATGAGGCGAATCTGGTGCGGCCCGGACAACGCGAGGTCGAGTCCATTTACGGTGCAAACCAGCTTTGGGCAGAGATCGGTGGCTGCGAGATGACGCATCACGACGTTTTCCGCCTCCAGCACCACCCGCTGTTCGTTGGCATTGGCGACTTTCAACACGAACCGACTGCCGTCTGTGGCCTGGATCAGAAAGTTCTGATCGCGTTCGCTGGTCAGTTCACTCGCGTCGCCGCGGAGACCATATAGCTGCGCCGCCAGCTGCGTTGCATCGTCCGTGGTGAATTGGGGTACGCCTGTGATCATTGCGCGATCAGTGACCGCCCACGGGGAACCAGTAGCTCAGTTTCATGGCGAGATAACCCGGCCTTCCATTCCCACCGCATGACGACATTGGATTGGAACGACAGCACGTTGAAATCGCGATTCCAGAGAATGTGACGGGCCCCATCCTTGTCGGCGCGAATGCTTGCCGTGTAGCCGGACAGCGGTCGCAGCGCGGTGTTGTAGCCCAGGTATCCCCCATCGTGGCGCTGAAAGAAGTGCGCGCTGGATCGCCGCACGCGAGTGCCATCGCCAGTGAATCGCCGACAATGCCGGTAAGCGTGCCGAAGCGCGAAATGTATCCGCTCTCGCGACTGGGAATCACGATCCACTGGAGATCTTCGTTCTTGTCAGGAATCCAGCGGTCCAATTGAAATCCCCACTCCTGAACGTCTGTGGTTGGGAATCGCAGCTGTGAGAACGGAATGCGCAAAAGGCGTACGCCTTCCGTCGGTCGCGCTGCGTATCGAAGGTAATCTGAAGCCGTTCCGCGTTGCCTTGACCATCCCGTCGGGTGACCGAGCGCGCGATGTCGCGCGGCTCCTGGCGAAACATCCGCGCACCAACGTACAGCGCCTCGTCGTCGTAGCAAATGAACACCTGGGTCCGTTCCGTGGGATCGGCGCCCTCAAGCGGTCGCTGCTGCGCAAAATCTTCAATGGGTGCTTGGCCAGCCCACGCCGAGTCGTCGAGTTGGCCGTCGATGCGCGGCGCCTGCGACGCGGGAAGCCGGGCAACCTGTGCCCGCTTGGGGGACGGTTGAGCCGTCGCGTTTTGGGCGGTAAGGCACAGGAGGGCGGCGGTCGCGTACAACCTCTGGCGCAGGTCCTTGCGCAGTGGCATTTCAGTCGAGAAGATGAGTTCTGGTGGTCAGCGGCTCAGGGAAGAGTCGCAAGCAGATATACGCACCGCCGTAGGCCACCGTTCAGCGGCTCGACCCCCGGGGGACGAGGGGGCTGTCGCATTCTCCATCACGCCTTTCACAACGAGGGTATCATGTCCGGTTCGTATCAGATCCAACAGAACGACAAGGGCCAGTTCTCATTTGCGCTCGTGGCTGGCAATCGCGAGACCATCCTTCGCAGCGAGCAGTACGAAACCAAGGCGGCAGCGGAGAACGGTATCGCGTCGGTTCAGAAGAATAGTGCGCTTGATGAGCGGTACGACCGCAAGGACGCTGCAGACGGGCGATTCTACTTCAACCTCAAGGCCGCCAAC
>JANOKE010000186.1:0-14287 GCA_031419135.1 Gemmatimonadaceae bacterium | reverse complement strand
TCTCATCGCGGATGCCGCAGCAGCGACACGCGAATGTTGTTGTTCAATCCTGCGGCGTCCACCCCGCAAAGCGATACGCCGCCCGCAGGCTCACTCCCGCTCTCCAACGCGTCCAGCACGCACTTCTCGACGGCCCGCCCCCACGCCAGCACCCGAGTCTCCAATCAAATCCGGCTACCGGACCCGTCGGATTGCACCGTTTTTACCCACACATTTCCCCGAAGAGCCGTCTGTCTCCTGTCTTCCGTCTCCCGTCTTCGACGTCCACTACCTTCCCCTCATGTCCCGGTTCGACCTCCACGCACGCAAGACCCCGACGGCCCGCACGCCGGATTCGGGCGTCGTGCGTGTCGCGTCGGAAGGACGCGCCTCGCGTTCGGTGGCGCGCGCGCTGGGACTGCTCGTCGAGCAACTGATTGCGCTCGGCGCCGATCAGGCGGGAGCGCACGACGGCATCCTGGACGCCATGCCGATGGGTCCGGAATTGTCCGGTGTTCGCGTGGCGCTGCGTCAGCTCGCGGCGCGCTCGCGCGATGGTGCGATGCTTTGCCGCGTTGTCGGTGACACCATGATTTTCGACGGCGTGCCCGTTGATCGGCAGTCGGTCGCCGAGGAGCCGCTGCTGAGCGGACTGCAGCACCGGCTCGCGGTTCTCGATATCGGCGCCATCACAGTTCGCGAGGGTGCCGCGCCCGGCGAACTGTTCGCCCTGGGTCGGTTACTCGCTGAGTCCGCAACGTCGGGAGACATAGGACGCGGCAATGACCAGATCGGTCTGCAGCCAAGCATTGCGCTCACTGCCGACGAGACACCAACCACGGTGTTCGCCGTGTCGTTTGCCGGCGAGTCGCGACGCGAACTTATGCGAACCTGGAGCGTACTCGTTACGCGCTCTGCCCCTGTGCCATCGATGGAGAGGACTGGCGTGGCAACCGGCAGCGGCGCGCTGGCCCGGTTCACGGCGGCGCGCACCGACGAAGCGGCGACCGGCGTTGTCCGTGCGCTGCGCGATGTACTGGACGACGCGCAGCGCCGTGGTGATACGGTTGCGATTGAACGCGTTGCGCGGGCCTGTGTGACGCACATGACAACGGTCGGAGAATCGGGCGGACGACTTGCGGTGGAGGGCGCGATGCGGCACCTGCTGAGCGCGCCGATGCTCGAACTGCTCGCCAGGCAGCTCCCACACAGCCCCGAGCACGGGTTGCTCCTCCAGTTATTCGCGCGCGCCGGTGACGCGGGCGTGAACGTGCTGGTCCGACAGCTGATGACGACCGACGATTCACTCTCCCGTCGACTGTATTTTGACGCGATCGTCGCGATGGACATCGCGACTGGCGAATTGCTCGATGCGCTCAACGACAGCCGATGGTTCGTCGTGCGCAATGCGGCGGCGCTCCTGGGAGAGATGCGGGTCGATCACGCCGACGACACGCTTATTCCCCTGCTTCGGAACGCCGACGAACGCATTCGCATTGCGGCGGCACGCGCGCTGATGCGGTTACGTACGGTGAAGTCGCTGCAGACACTGCATGCGGTCATTCTCGATCCGAATGCGGAAGTGCGCCGATTGTCGGCGATGGCGTTCGGATTGGCGGGCGCCACGGTGGGAGGCGGCATCAAGCCGCCCGCGGCGCGGCTCGCATCTGCGCTCGACCGCGAAACCAACGACGATGTGGCGTTGGAGATGCTCGCCGCGCTTGGCAAGATTGGCAGTGCTGACGCGGTGCAACGCTTGCTGCGCATCGCGCTTCCCGCAACTCCGGAGGGGTCCGATGCAGTTGCCGCGCCGCGCGCGTCGTGGATGCGCGTCGCGGCACTGGAAGCGCTGGTCCGCGCGCGCGGGCATCAGTTGCAGCCGCTGATCGATTCACTGAAGCACGATGCCGACGCCGACGTGGCTGCGGCCGCGGCCGCGGCACGTCTACCGTCGCGCGTCGCGAACGAGTGAGTCGCGGAAGGCGTCAGGTCGTCGAACGAAATGCGTGATGCGTGTCGGCCATACCACAGTGTCGAGGGCGACCACAAAGGCCCGCGATCTGGCCCTGATGATCGATTCCGTTTCGGGGACACCCAATGTCGGGGCGGCTGGGCGCAGCCACCAGAAGCCGGGAACCTGTTGCACGGCCGAATCCACCCGCGCCGCCACCTGTACCGCGTCCTCCACGAACACGTCCCGCATGCGGTATCGAACCGAGTTTGTATCCACCGGCAGTGGGACTACCGGATTGCGACCGCGGTAGGCATGCAGAAATACCAAGACGTAGTTGAAGTTGGATACAAGCAAGGGTTCGCCGCTGAGGGCCTGTGACTCGACGAGCAAGGTGGACGGTCGGTGGTCCAGACGAATCGGGAGATTTCGCAGGTGACTCGCCTGCAGGGCGAAGAGCAGTGCAACGAGTCCGGCAAATTCGAGGGTGCGAATCACTCCCACGCGCTCGCCGAGTACGAGACCAATTGCCGTGGCTGCCAGCAAAGGTGATACGATGACGAGGTACCTCGGCCACACCATCAACACATTGAAACCGCGGAGGGCCAGCAGAATCGCGATCGTGCCGATTGCAGCGCTGAGCAGCAGATACATCGCTGGAAGCGTCGGTGCGGACGTGGATCGATCGAGTGAGGTGTCGGCGAAGGATGTGCTTCGCGCCCGACCCCACATCCCTCGCATTAGCAGCGCAGCGGCTCCCAGCAATACGGTCGGAATGAACAGGGGCCGAACCGAGATGGCGGCACCGAATACGCCCTCGTGGAGAAATTGCCAGGCCTCCAGCATCGTACTGCGGTTAAGCCTGCCGGCTCGAATGACTGGATAGTTGTCGGCAATCACCGATAGCTGACCTCCGATCACAAAAGCAACCGGCAGCATGACCAGCGTGGTTATCGCGCCCGCCGCTATCAGGCGACGTCGGCATCCAGGCCATCCCACCAAGGCAGTGCCCATCGCCAATGCGACAACCAGCGCAGAATAGTAGAACGTCAACATGGCAACCACGGCCGATACGACGGTGGCGGCAGTGGCCCAACGTCGGTCCCGCGCGCTCTCAGTGGACATCATCCACAGCACGGCGGCCACGTGACCGGCCACGAGTGCCATGGACCACGAATACGGCCTGGCTTCAACGGAATATCGTTGCACCAATGGGAGCATCGCGCTGGCGAGCACCAGGACACCGGTAAACGCACCGAAACGCAACTGGCGACCCAGCGGGATCATCATCCACACACACCCGATCGCCCCAATGAGCGAGACAATCCGCAATGCACGAATGGACGGGTCGACCGTCCACGCAATCGCTGCCATGAGGTAGTAAATCGGCGGCTGTGACTGATAGGTCAGGGCGTGCTGAAACGCCCCGACAATACCGCGGCGCGCCGTCAGTGACGTGAAGATCTCGTCGATCCACGGGTTGACCAGCGGTTCCGAATACATCCATACCGCAACGAGCCACAACGTACCCACAAGTGCGCCACCAAACTCGGCCCGCCGGATGTCGCGTAGCGCACTCGCGTTCCTGGTGGGCGAATTCAGCGCTCCCGCAGCGTCCACACTCACGGCCTGCCCGTCGGCGTTGAATTCTCGAAAATCTGCAGCCCGACCATCGGCGCCGACCAAAACGCCATCAGGTCGGGCCGGTCGGGCCATCGAACGGTTCGGCGCCAGTTGGCCGCGATCGGCGCGTCGCTGGAGATCACGGCGCCGTAGTGCGTATTGCGCGGGACGAGTTCGTCCATGCGAATCGAGCGAACGCGTCGGGGCGGCACCGCAACCCGGTCAACGCGTTGCATGGTGCCAATGGCCACCGAGATGGTGACGTGGGCGGTGTCGTCACCGGGGTTGAGCAGTACGGCCCATTCCGACTCGCGAATGAACAACGTCGGCGACGCAATGACGATGCCGTCGGCCACCAGCCAGCGCGTCGCCAGCGCGTCATGCGCGATGTAGGACAGCGCTGTTTCGCGCGGTGGACCACCGTCCGCCGCGCGGGCCGTCGGGCGATAATCGTTGAGGGTATTCGTCCAGCCAATCGTCGCCTGCGCGATTACCGGCTCGTCGCTCTCCAACACCACGCCAAAGCGCGTGTTGGGTTGCACCGGCCATCGGGACTGGTTGGTCTCCGTCGACGTCATCGGCGGGACACTCAGCGTGAATGCGGCTGGATCGCGATCTTCGAAGAGCACCGTGGCCGTGACCGTCGCAGTCTGGGCGCCCGGATTGAAGACGACCAGATGATTCGAAGTCGCAAATCCCGTTGCCGAATCAACGAGATATTCGTAGTCGGGAAGGAAGTGCGTCGTTAGCCTACCCGACGGCGTCACCACAAGCGCTTGCTGTTTCTCGCAGGCGACCAGGCACAACGCCATCCCCAGGAACACGACCGTTCGACGGCGAGTCCCTCGTCCCACCGTCCACTGCGGGGCGTCTTCGGATTTCCGCCTCGAGTGCACTGGAGTTCCTATCGCGCCGTGAAGTCCGTCTCGCGCGTCACCATGCGACACGTTTCGGCGATCAGCTCGGCCGCGCGATCCACGTCATCCAGTGACACCATCTCGTTCGGCGAATGCATGTAGCGGTTGGGGATCGACAGCAACGCCGTCGCCACACCGTTGCGCGTGAGATGGATCGCGTCGGCATCCGTGCTGGTAGAGCGGCCGGCGGCGTGCACCGTATACGGAATGGCGAGACGATCGGCTGTGTCGCGCAGCAAGCCAAACGCCACCGGGCTCACCACCGAGCCTCGCGCGAGCACCGGCCCTCCGCCGATGTTGTGCTCGCCAAGTTCCTTCTTCTCGACGCATGGATGATCGGTCGCAAACGTGACGTCAACCGCAATGGCCATGCGCGCATCGAGCGATTGTGCCGCCACACGCGCGCCGCCGCCGGCATACCCGATCTCCTCTTGCGCCGTTGCCGCAGCGACCACGCGCGCGACTCCGGGCTTTGCCGCGTAACGACGTAACCCCTCGAGCACGACGAATGCGCCGATCCGGTCGTCGATCGACCGCGACACAATCCGCCGATTGGGCAACTCGATCAGCTGACTGTCAATCACGCCCGCGTCCCCGATGCCGAGACGTTCCAGCGCCTCGGCCTTGTTCGCCGCGCCGATATCAACCCAGAGGTCGGTGATCTTCGACGCTTTTTCGCGCTCATCCGGTTTCATGAGGTGGATCGGTTTCTTGCCGATCACCCCAAGCACGTCCCCATGGCGACCGAGAAAGCGGATTCGTTGTGCCACCAGCACTTGCGGGTCCCATCCACCGATGGCTTCGAAATAGACGAATCCGTTTTCGTCGATCCAGGTGACGATAATTCCGATTTCGTCGATGTGGCCCGCGAGCAGGATCGTGGGGCCGCCCTGACCTTCCACGGCGGCAAAGCTGTTGCCAACGACGTCAGAGCTGACCTGAGCGAACGCGGCGGCTTCCGCACGCCAAATTCTTGCCGGCGCCGCTTCGAAGCTGGAAGGGCCCGGCGTGTCGAGCAACCGTCTGAGAAATGCGAAAGAGGATTCGGAGAGCATGGCCCTAAAGTAGCCGATTACTGGCGCCCCGGCGCTGACTGGGAGAGCTTTTGGGATGACACTTATCCTGCTCGCGATCGGCTTGGGTGCCGGAGTCCTCTCCGGACTCCTTGGCATCGGCGGTGGCATTGTAATCGTTCCCGCGCTCATCTATCTGGCCAAATTCGCGCCACAGCAGGCAGTAGGGACTTCGCTCGCGGTGCTGGTCCTGCCAATCGGCGCGGCGATTGGCGCGACCACCTATTACCGAGCCGGACACCTTGATGTGAAGGCAGCGCTGATTCTGGTGGCGGGAATGGCTGTCGGTGCAACGCTGGGCTCGCAACTGGCCTTGCATGTGGACGCGACGCTGCTCAAAAAGGGGTTCGCGGTACTGATGGCGGTAATGGCGGTGAAGATGTGGATGGGGTGAGGACGGGTTCACCCCACCCTCATTGCGTGCCGCCCATCCACCCTGCTGAAAATCATCGGATTCATCACTCTCGCCATCGTTTCGATACCGTCTACCACGCGGGGGCCTGGACGACTCACCAGCCCGTTTGCGTCCAGCGCCCACACCTGCCGGCCTTTCAGCCAGCTCCACGCATCATCGCGCAGCAGCCGTTCTGCTTCCGCCGTTGCCGAGGCAAGGGAATATCCGCATGGCGCGACGAACACGAACTCCGGTGCGGCAGCCGCCAGCGTCTCCATTGACACTGGAACCGAATGCGCGCCCGCAGTGCCCAGCACGTCCACCCCACCGGCGCGCTTTACCTGCTCGGGGCCCCAATGTCCGGCGAGATACACCGGCGCTGTCCACTCGATGACCACGGCGCGCGGCCTCGGCGCCCTCGCCATCTTGAGCGTGTCATGAACGTGTTTTACCCGATCGCGCAACCCCGCCAGCAACTCTTCGGCGTCGCTTTCCGCGCCAACAACATCGGCTACTGCCTGAATGTCCGTGTAGATCCCGTCAAGCGTGGTGCCGCCGAGCGTAACGACTCGCGGTTCGGGAGACAGCCGCGAGGCCAATGCGCGCACCGCAGTCTCGTTGACCGCGCACACATCACATAGGGCCTGCGTGAGCAGCACGTCCGGATGCAATGCGCGAATGCGGGTCTCGTCGAGCGCAAACAACGCATGGCCCTGGCCGGCAAGCGCCCGAACCGCCGCATCAGTCGCGGCCGGATCATCGCTGCGCGGAACGGCACTCCGCGTTACCCGCGCCCGCGATCCAACCACATCCGGGTAGTCGCACTCGTGCGTGATGCCCACCAGGTGTTCGGTGGCGCCAAGGAATGCCACAATTTCCGTCGCCGCCGGCAGCAGCGAAACGATCCTCACGGCGTGACAGGTTTTGCGCGGTACACTTCCTTGCCGCCAACATACGTCGCGATCACTCTGGTCTTGAGCACAAGCTCAGCCGGGATGCGCATGATATCCTGATCGAGCAGCACGAAATCCGCATATTTGCCCGGCGTGAGCGAGCCCATCTCCTTTTCCTGAAACGCGGAGTATGCTGGCCAGAGTGTCATACTGCGCAAGGCTTCCTCGCGCGTCATGCGTTGCTCGGGGAACCAGCCACCGGCCGGCCAGTCGTTCGCGTCCTGGCGTGCGATGGACGCATGAAATGAAATGAGGGGATTCACCTGCTCAACCGGGAAGTCACTGCCATTTGGCACGACCACGCCGGAGTTGATCAGCGAACGCCATGCGTACGCACCCAGTACGCGCGTGGGGCCGAGGCGCTTGCCAATCCAGTACATGTCGCTCGTCTGATGGCTGGCCTGCATCGACGGAATCACTCCCAACTGTGCAAAACGCGGGATATCGTCGTAGTTGAGGATCTGCGCATGTTCCACACGGAAGCGATGATCGGCTGTGGGTATCGCCTTAAGTGCCTGTTCGTACGCATCCAACACCACGCGATTGCCACGATCGCCAATCGCGTGCGTGTTGACCTGAAATCCGCTCTTGAGCGCCCGTTCGGCGACCTCGCGAATGTGGGTGGGCGCACTGAGCAGCAGACCGGTGTTGTTCGGGTCGTCTGAATAGGGCTCCAACAGCGCCGCGCCGCGCGAACCCATGGCACCGTCGGCGTACAGTTTGATAGCCCGCACCCAGAGTTGTCCCTCATACAGGGCAGACCGCGGACCCACCTGCATGTAGTGCCTGAGTGCCGCCGAGTCGTCGCCGATCATGACGTACAGTCGCAAATTCAACTCTTTGGCCTGCGCCATCTGCTCGTACAGGTCAATGAGGCCGCGCGAGGCTCCGGCATCGTGCATGCCGGTGAGGCCCCACTGGTGCATAACGCCGATCGCGTCTTTGAGTGCGACGCGAGTTTCCGCGATGGTTGGGCTGGGCACCTTGGTGTCGACGATATCCTTGGCGTTGTCTACCAGCACGCCAGTGGGTGCGCCCTGCGGGTCGCGCAGGATCTTGCCACCAGTTGGATCTTTCACGGCGGCGGTGAGTGCCGCGAGACGCATGGCCGCGGCGTTCACCAGCGTCGCATGCCCATCCACGCGGGTGAGCACCACCGGATGATCAGGCACTGCCGCCGACAACTTCTCGTGCGTGGGGAAGCGCGTGTCGCCCCAGGCGTTCTGATCCCAGCCACGTCCCTGGATCCAGCTGCCTCTGGGTGCGTTCTTCGCGCGTTCGATCACGCGAGCGATGACCTCGTCGTAGCTGCGCGTCCCCACCAGGTCGACCGAACGCAGCGTTTGCGCGAGACCGCCAAAATGCGCGTGGGCATCGACCATGCCCGGAATGACCGTCTTTCCGGCGGCGTCAATCACGCGGGTGCTCGTGCCTTTCAGTGCATCGGCTTCCTGTCGTGATCCAACAAAAATGACGCGGCCATCGCGGATGGCGAACGCCTCGGCGAGCGGACGGGTTTCGTCGGCAGTGTAGACGCGTGCATTGGTGACAATCAGATCGGCCGGCGCGGACGCAGGCCGCTGCGCGAGAATGAAGGAAGGTGCCGCGCTGAGAAGCGCGCCAACGAGTGCCGCGTGAATTCGCATGGGAGGGGAAGAGGGAGACCTCAGCGAACGGGTGGAATCAATACCGTGTCGATGATGTGGATGACGCCGTTTTTGGCCATGATGTCGGCCTTCACGACGTTCGCGGTGCCGATCGTCAATTGCGTTCCGGTCATGCCGATGCGGGCGTCGCTCCCTTCGACGGTTTTCCGCCCCTTACCATTGAGATGCGAAAAGTCGTCGGCGGTGAGCCTGCCGGCGATTACGTGATAGAGCAGCATGTTGCGCAGCGCACTCTTGTTCTTGAATAGCGCGTCGAGGGTAGCCTTGGGAAGCGTCGCGAAGGCCTCGTCGCTGGGGACCAGGACCGTGAATGGACCCGGCCCCTTGAGCGTCTCCACGAGTCCGGCGTCGGTCAACGCGCGCGTAAACGTCTTGTAAGTGCCCGCGGCGAGTGCGGTTTCAACGATGTCCTTGTCCTGCGCCTGAACAACCGTAGGCGCGGCCATGGCCACCACCGCGCTCGATACCACAGCCAACGTATGTTTTCTCATGTTGATAAAGGCGGTTTTTCAGAGGCGGTTGGGGTACATCAACGGCGGTTGGGGTACATCAACTTCGGTTGTGGTACATCAAAAGCGGTGGTAAACTGCGGTGGCAGTACCCCAACCGCAGTGGCAGTACCCCAACTGCAGTGGCAGTACCTCAACTGCTGTTGCACTACAGCAGTTTTAGAATTACTGATTCGAGCAGCTGCAATCCGAAGTATGCAACAATGATCGTGATGTCGAACATGCCGATATTCGGAATCACGCGACGCAACGGCGCCAGGATTGGTTCCGTGAGCACGTACGACCAGCGCCACCACTTGGAGTACGCCGAGCCGCCCACCCAACTGGAGATCACCCGGGCAAAGAGCGCCACCTGCAGGATGCCAAACGTCCAGCGCACCAGCACGAACAGAATCGATCCGGCCTGTGTTGCGTACGCCAGCATCGCCAACTGATCGCGCAAAAAGCCGACGCCGGAAATCAGCAGCAGGCCGCCGATGATCACGGCCGCCAGCGCCCACCACGGGGCCGCGTACGGCGTGCCGCCCGCTCTGAGCAGTCGGCGCTCCATGGGGGCGATCAACCACGGATCGATTTTTTCGCGCATGAACCGCGCTACCGGCGAGAAGGGTTGGAGCTTGCGGGTGCGCACGCCATACGACGCGAGTGCGGCGACGGCCGTGAGCACGCCCGCCGCGAACACCAGCGGGCGCAGCACCACGAGAACCACGTCGAAGAGGCTGATCACAGATCCGAACATGCTGAACAATACCCTACAGCGGCCGTTCGGGTCTCAGCAGCATCTTGATCGTCCCCGGGACCCCCGACAGTCGCTCCCGCCATGTCCGCCCGTGTGAAACACGCAGATACGCATCGAGCCGATCGGCGCTTGCCGGTCCATAGCCAAACCACCACGGCTGGCGTACGCCGGAAAGCGCGTCGTCCACCACGGTGCGCGTTCGCACGCATTCCATCAGTCCTTCCACGCCGTGCACGCGACCCATGCCACTGGCTTTCACTCCGCCGTGCGGGACTTCCGGAAGGCCAGCCGTGATCACCGCGTCGTTGATCGCGATGGTGCCCGCTTCCAGGTGCGAGGCGATGCGCGCGCCGCGCGCGCGATCCCGTGTCCACACCGACGCACTCAGTCCGTAACGCGTACCGTTGGCCAGCGCGATCGCCTCGGTGATTGATGCGGCGCGCATGACCGCGAGCACGGGGCCGAACGTCTCTTCCTGCCACACACGCATGGCCGTGGTGACGCCGGAAAGCACGACCGCCGGAACCGCACGATGGCTCGCGCCGCCCGTGAACCCTGAGGACGCGCGCGGCTCCTGGCGCGCCACCACGGTGGCGCCCTGCTCAATGGCCTCCTCCAGCTGCTCCATGATCAGCTCGCGTTGCGGTGCCGTGATCACCGGACCCATGTCCGCGCTTGAACCGGGATCCGCCGTGTCGGCCGCAATGGTCAGCCCCGCCACGGCGCGCGCAAGACGCGGCAGCAACTCATCGTACGCCCGCCCCACGGCAATCACCCGTTTGACCGCCACGCAGGTTTGCCCCGCATTTGAAAAACGCGCCCACAGGATGCCGCTCGCGGCATGGTCCATGTCGGCATCTTCCAGCACGATCGCCGCATCACTGCCACCTAACTCCAGTGACACCGGTACGAAGCGCGGGGCGCACGACACCGCGATCGACCGGCCGGTGCGCTCGCTGCCCGTGAAGAACACCTTGTCTACCGTCGCGTTGACCAGCCCCGCGCCCATCCGCCCGTCTCCGTGCAGCACGATGAACACATCCGGCGGCACACCCGCCGCGAGCAACAATCGCGCGATATGATCGACGCAGCGCGGTGTATGCTCGCTGGGCTTGAGCACCACGGCGTTACCTGCGATCAGCGCCGTCATCGCGTGCATGGATGGAAAGAAGAACGGGTAATTCCACGGACTCACCACCGCGACCACGCCAAACGGCTCGTAGTGCGTGATGATGGTCTTTCGCCAGGCAGCCATCGTATGTGATCGCACCGAGCGGGTCGCCAACGACTCCTCGGCGATCCGCGACAGGAAGCGCGCCCCTTCCAGCGCCATCGCTACATCGGCGACATAGCTCTCCGGCAGCGGTTTGCCCGATTCCTCGGTGACTGTTCGTGCGATCACCTCGCGATTGGCGTACACCAGCTGTCGGAAGCGCTCGATAACCCTGGCTCGATGGGCGACGCTTGTTGCCGCCCACGCTGGCTGCGCAGCGCGCGCGCGGTCGACCGCAACCTGGGCCTTCGCGAGCGCGACGGAAACCTCGCCCGTGCTTGCGTCAAGCATACCGGGGGAAAGCGCGATGCTGAACTCGGAGGAAACCGCAGAAATAGACATATGCCGCCGGAGCAGAGAACGAATGGTCCTCCTGAAAAGGTAGCCAATCCGGCGCAATTCGAAACGGTCCGCTCAGGGCGTAGGCGGCCCGGTGTTGATAGTGAACCATCCGGCCGCTGCCCCCACCGCCGTTTCCAGCGCGGCGAGCAAGGCCTGCCACGTCTCTAATGCCTGTACCTCAAACGTCGCCGCGCCCGCATGTGTCACGCCGATCATCACCGCACCCCAGACCGCCACTGCGGCGAACGTGTTCGCGACAGTCGTGCCCGTCCTGCGAGCCCGGGCCGCCCAGTATCCACCCGGAGCGAACCACGCCAGCAGCCACAGCGCGGTCATCAATGACGCCGCGGCTGAATCAAGGCGAACCACGCCCTGAAACAGCGACCATGCCAGGGCCGGCGTGACCTCCAGGGTTGCCCGTCGAACCGCCTGCGGCGAGTCGCTCTCCGACGCTGTCAACGACAGGAACCCGCGCGCCACCATGGCCTCGAGTTTCACGCTCGCCAACGCCGGCCGTGCCGAGCGCGCAAAGACGTCGTGTAGCGCCAGCTCGGGCGCATTGAGACCGTAGCGACGCGCGACCGTCGCGGTGCGTACGACCGCACTGGTACCACGCTGACCCAACAGGACGTGCGCTCGCCGCTCATCGGGCGCGTGGACATACAGAACCGGGACCGTAAAATGTCGGGTGTCGCGTCCACGGACGAGAACCGAGAGTCGCACCGTATCGGTGCGTGTCATCTGCGCGATCACGGGGCCCGTGCCGACGTGCGGAATGCCGACGCCATTTACGAATCCGCTGTCGGGCTCGGCCAGGTACCATCCGTAGCCCGGCGTGAAGGGCAGCGAACTGGCACTGACCGGACTCGACGCGCCGACACTGCGCGTTACCGGCGAAAGCAACCAACTGCTGACCATCAGCACGGTACTGACCGCGATTGTCCAAAGGGCCAGCAACACCCGTGCAGCGTTCACGCGCGGATACAACAGCGCAGCCCGCGACGCGACAATCGCCGCCCCAAGCAGCGCGCCGACACTGTTGGTAACCACATCCGCGAGTGCCGGAGTGCGACCCGCGGGCAGGCCCAGGTATTGCAGGATTTCAACGAGCATCGACAGTCCCGCGCCCGTCAGCAGCGCCCGCCCGGTCCGCACCCGCAACAGCGACAGCGCTGCGCCCAGCGGCACAAACAACGCCACGTTACTGATCGCGTCCGACAGCCAATTCGGACCGCAGGTGACACACCACACGACAGGCAGCCCGCCAATCGCCCCTGGTGAGGGCATCAAGGTCGCCGCTGCAATGATCGAGAGTGCGACACCCATCGCGAGGTGCCCGCCCACCCGACGCGGTCCGTTCTCGCGCAACTACCGCTGACCGGTCACGCGGCCGCTACCTGAGGATGGCTTTCGCAATCGTCTGCAACTGCATGTTGCTCGTGCCCTCATAGATCGTGCCGATCTTCGCATCGCGATAGAACTTCTCCACTGGATAGTCGCGGGTGTACCCATAGCCGCCGAATAATTCCACACAGAGCGACGTCACGCGTTCGCACATCTGCGAGGCGTACAGCTTCGCCATCGCGCCCTGCCGCGCGATATCGTGGCCGGCATCCTTCAACCTCGCCGCATTGTACACCATCAATCGCGCGGCTTCGAGTTCCGTCGCCGCTTGCGCCACCTGGAATTGAATCCCCTGAAACTCCGACAGCGCCTTGCCGAACTGTTTGCGCTCTTTCAGGTGCGCAAGGGTGGTATCAAGTGCGCCCTGGGCCACGCCGATCATCTGGGCGCCGATTCCAATGCGCCCCTCATTGAGCGTTTCGATGGCGATCTTGTAGCCCATGCCCACATCACCAATCACATTCGCGTGGGGAACGACGCAGTTGTCGAAATGCAACGCCGTTGTGCTTGACGCACGGATGCCCAGCTTCTCTTCTTTCCGTCCCACCGAAAAACCGGGCATGCCGCGCTCCACCACGAACGCCGTGATCCCCTTGTAACCTGCCGCTGGTATCGCATTGGCGAACACCACGAAAATGTCTGCCTCGCCACCATTGGTGATCCAGGCTTTCGCGCCATTTAGCGACCAGCCGCCGTCCACACGTTCGGCCCGCGTGGCGAGCGCAAACGCATCAGAACCACTTCCGGGTTCGGAAAGGGCGTACGCGCCAATCGTACCGCTGGTGAGTCGCGTAAGAAATTGCGCATGCTGTTCGGCGCTGCCGTAACGATTAATCGGGTAGTTCACGAGCGTGTTCTGCACGTCAACTTGAATTGCGGCCGCCGCATCGACTGTGCTGAGTGCTTCGACCGCCAGCGTGACCATCATCAGGGTGCCGTCGGCGCCGCCAAACTGCTCAGGCACTTCGATCCCCATGAGCCCCAACTCCACGAACTTCGCGGTAACGGCGGGATCGAGCTTGCCGGCGTCTTCCATGTCGCGAACACGCGGTCGGACGACCAACTCGGCCAGTTCCAGAACCGCAGCGCGGAAGAGCTCCTCCTCCTCTGAAAGGATGCTGAGCGGGAGGCGGGAATTCGCAACGCTGCTGGTCATCTGGGGGGCGGTAGGGGGACCTGGTCGCGGCGGGCTCAAACCCACACGAAGGTAACGACAGGGCTCAGAACGCAGCATTTCAGTCGATTTTGCCTTACGGCTGAGTTCGGCATGCCCCTTGCGGCAACTCTCGATGTGTGCAGGATTCAACCATCTACGTAACACCGGTCTCTATGCAACGTATCGCCTTCCACTCCAACACTTACAGCGTCGCGCGTCGATTTGGCCGTGCGATTGGTGCCGTGGGCGTGATGGCATGCGGTTTGGCGTTGTTGCAGGCGTGCAGCGGTTCTGACGCAATTGCTCC
>JANOKE010000185.1:0-14820 GCA_031419135.1 Gemmatimonadaceae bacterium | reverse complement strand
TGCACCTGCCCATTCATGCGAGCTGCCTCAATCAGATGGAGATCTACTTTTCGATCGTGCAGCGCAAGGTGCTCACGCCAAACGACGCGGCGTCGCTCTTCGACCTCGAGGATCGCATCCTGGCATTCGGCGACCGCTGTCAGCAAAACGCCAAGCCGTTCGACTGGAAATACACACGTCACGATTTGGCCAGCCTGCTCGCCACGCTGAACTCCGAACACCCAGCGCTCCAGCGCGCGCGAAGTACGTCATCGAACTTCCAAACACGACCACTTAGCCGTTCCCCCACTTGGTTCGTGTATACGCAATGCGAAACCCCTGGCGCTCGGCGTTGCGCTGCGAGGAACTCCCCGGCTGCGCGATCATCTGTGCGAGATCACAGCCGTGTCCCGCTGCCCAGGCGATACGCGCCTGCAACAGCGCGTTCTGTGCGCCACGGCCACGAAATGCGGGGACGGTGCTGGCACCTGCCAACAAGGCCACTCCGCCATGGATGGCGATCGCGCCCGTTGCAGCGATGGCCCCGTCGATCTCCGCGAGAAAACAAACCGTGTCATGGCTGTTGGTCATCACAGTGCCAATGTCTCGCATGAAGTCCCCAAATTCCGGATACTCGCTCCATCCCAATGCGGACACATGCGCCCAAACAGTGAATTCGTCCGACGTCGCAACGCGGACCTGTACATCCGGTGCGGAGCGAGTGGCGGCCGACCCGTCAATCGGTCGGTGCATCACCGACGAGAGTTCACGAGGCGTGTATCCACGGGCGCTCAGGAGCATGAGCGTGGCCGGATCGGCCAACGGACTGACCTCATGCATGCCGCCGCACTGCCGCGTCGCAAAAAACGCTTCGAGCACATCGAGTTGCTCATCCAGCGGCGTGCTGAAGAGTCCAAAGCCAAACGTCTGCGTGAGCGGAGAGCCAACGCCATCGAACATCGCCCAGGTGCCATCTACGTCTATCCAGGTGGCGCCCACGGACGGCGTCGATCGCGAACGGGCATCCACGAACGACGCATTCGCCGCCGCTTCGGCCCGTTCGAGCCGACGGGACAGCGCCTGATCGGAAAACGCAAAGGATAACATGGGCAGTAACCTACGCCGCCCATGGGACGCGCGCCGTGATCACGACACGTAGCGCGCCACGGCCATGGCTGCGGTGGAGAGGAGCAGCAGTGCGGCCGCGATACTGGCGAGCGTTCCCAGTCTCGCCTGCATGGCAGCGAGCTGCGCCTGATCTTCAGCGGTGGGCGGCGCGCCCGAAGCGGAGATACGCGCCGCAAACGCGCCGGTGCGCTTCGCGAGCGGCATGCTCAACGTCATGCCGGTGATCCACGCGGCCACCGCGAAGATCGCACCAACGCCGTACACTTTCGCCGGACCCGACGACATCCACCCGGGGTTGCCGCTGGCCGACGCGATCCAATACAACCAGAAGCCCGCGCCAATGGTAAGAAAGCCCGCGTACAGCAGAAACCGCGGAACCTGACGCACCTGCGTTAACTGGCCCATCATGGGACCCGACGCTGGTCCAACCGCGCGCGCGCTCGGCAGCACGAATGCGGCCAGGAAAAAGACGCCACCGACCCAGATAACGCCGGCGATAATGTGAATGGTGCGCAGAAGGTGGATCATGTAGGCTTGCCTCGCTTGCCATGAGTGGACGTGCGGGTGTTGCTGACAAACTGTGGGACACGTTCTCCACGTTCAGAGTGCGTCACGAGTACCTGCGCGCGACGGAGTCGGGTGGCGTCTTGCCTGGCGCTCACCACCCACCACGCTGCGGCCTTACGGTAGGATGCGGGTTGGGCATTCCAGAATGCCGCCGCTGCCGTGTTCGCGTACACCATCGTGCCAAAGGGCTCGGGAAGTTCGACCGAACGTTGTTCGAAACTGTAGATGCCCGACCGGTGGTCGGTTCGCGCCTCGAAGGCCGCGATGCCCGCCGCATGCATGCGCGCCTCCGCCAACAACTCCTGTACATGCCGAATATTCACGGCACTCCAGATGCTGCGCGGTCGTCGCGGCGTAAATCGGCGCGAGTATCGGGTGTCGTCAATGCTCTTTACCAGCCCGTCGATCCATCCGAAGCAGAGCGCCTCGCGCACAGCCTGTGTCCATGTCATATGCGGCCGACCGGAATCCACGCGGTAGAATCCCACCACAAGTTCGGTGGCCGAGTCGTAGTGAGATTCCAACCACGCGCGAAACTCCGATGCAGACGCGAAGTATCGGGGCGCCGTCACGGACGGTTTCGTCAGGGTACGACAGCCTTCGCCGCCGATCCGCTGCCCTTGACATAGGTATCCATCCACGCCACCCATCGCGCCCAGAGATCAAGATCGCTGGCGTAGGTGGCGACGCTGTGGTCTTCATACGGATACATGTACAACGAGGCCGGTTTGCCCAGTCCCTGCAGCGCGAGATACATGCGCTGCGAGCTGATGGGCGACGTGCCGGTGTTCTGGTCTTCGAGGGCGTGATACATGAGTAATGCGCCAGCGATCTTGTCGGCCCGCAACATGGGTGACATGTCGAGATACGTGTCCTGGGCCTGAAAGAAATTGCGGCGTTCGCTCTGGAAGCCGAATGGCGTGAGTGTACGGTTGTACATGCCGTCGCCGGCAATCCCGGCCTTGAAGTACGGCACCAGCGTGAGGGCATTCACGGTGCTGAACGCTCCGTAACTGTGGCCTCCGATTCCCATCTTGTTGCGATCCACGAATCCCATGTCCACCACCGCGTCAAGCACGGCGTCGAGATTCTCCTTGAGATCGCGGGTGTAGTTGTCATTCATCTTTCCGGTATCGCCAAAAATCGGAATATCGGGTTCGATGAACGCGTATCCCTGAGTCACCCACAGCTTCGTGGACGACGCGGGACGCGCCGACGGGACCTCGGGAAACTTGTTGATGTTGGTGGCGAATCGCGACCGATCGTAGTCGGCCTGTCCGTTGAATTCGCGCGGATAAAACCAGATCACGCCAGGCAGGCGTTGTCCGGCTTTCCAGTCGCGCGGCAGCGTGACTTCGACCCAGAACTTGAGCCCGTCGCGAGGACGCGTTACCTGGAATCGCTTGAGCTGAGCGCCGGTCACGTCGGGTCCAACGTCGACATTGGCGGTGAGCTTCTTGCTGGTGTTCGCGGCGACATCGCGAAGAAACGCGTCAGCAATGACGGTGGGCGACTCATGCGTGTAGATGAATTGCGTGAGATTGTCATCAAGCGCGGTCACGAACTCATCGTAGGCGCTCGCCGGGCTCTCCAATACACGGGTGCGCGCGCCCGATTCGATGTCGAGTCGGTCCACCCAGGGACGCGGTGCCTCGGTATTCCATTTCGCTCCCGGTGTCTTGGTGCCGGACAGCGCGACACTCTTGCCATCGTTGCCGAGCAGCACGAAGGACTGACCGTCAGGTCCGCGCCTGGTGAGCAACGCACCAACCGATGCGGTGTCGTCCCCGCCACCCCCCGCGCCACCACGACCACCGCCACCAAATCCGCCACCGCCAGCGGTGAGCGTCACGGTACGGCCAAGGTTGTATCGCTTCCCGTCCTTCATGGCGATGACGGCGCCGCTGTCACTGACGAACATTGTACTGGCGTCTGCGCTGTAGGCGACGGTGCTGAGTTGAGCCCCGCCTTCGTAGAGCACCTTCGTGTCTGTGGGGCCAAACGGGGGTAGCCAGTTCACATACTTCACGCCGATAGGTTGCGGTCGCGCCTGGGCCGCGCCGAGTGGGCCACGTCCACCCGCTGGATTCCCACGCCCACCAACTGCGCCAGCACCGCGCGCCGACGGTTGACCTGCGCCGCTCGCTGCGGCGGCGAATACCGATTGCAGATACACCAGTCCAGGACCGACAGGATTCCACTGAATGTTGCGTTTGCCCGTGTCGGTTGCGGTCCCGCCACCACCACCGCGTCCGAAGGCGGGCGCGTCGCTATCGGCGGCGGCCCCTTCGCGCAACGGCGCACGTGACAGCGTGGCGACAACCTTTCCACTGGCGTCCCACAACTCCTGCACCGAACCGAAATTGGAAACCGGCACCACGTAGGAGAACGGTTCGGTCATCACGGTCACGCGGTAATGGGTGCCGTCGGGTGACGCGTCGACGGCGCGGATCATGCGTGGCGGGCCGATCTTGCGTACCGCTTTTGATTTCACGTCGATGGCGACGAGTTGTGCGGTGGTGTAGTACGTGACGAGCGCCTTGTCGTGGGGATCTTGCAGCAGGCTGAAATGAAAAGGCTGCGGGAGCGCGCGTGATTCCGTGAGCCGCACTTGCGGACCGTCTTCGATGTTGCCGTCGCCGTGTGAGGGGGCAGTGCCCCGTCCATCGGGGACCAACGTCGCGATGATCTGCTTGCCATTGGCTGCATAGGTGATACCGGTGACCATCGTGGCGTTCAGCGCGGCCTTGCTGAGCTGCGTCGACTTGCCGGTCGCGACATCGGACAGGTACACGTACGACGCGTCGTCAAAGTTGGCGATGAACGCGATCTGCGTGCCGGTTGGCGACCAGATGGGAGATGACACCGTGGCGCCCTTCGGCACATCGAGCGTCTTCGACACCCCCGTGCGCGGATTGACCAACGAGAGTCCGGTGCGCGTACCGGTAGTCACCGAGCGCGCGCGATTGGCGCGCGTGTCCACTTGCAGCCCACCCAACCAGATATGCGACTTGCCGAACGCTTTGATATCGCCGCGATCGGTGCCGGATTGGCGCAGGAACCAGCTTCGATCGGGACTGGGGTTTGTGAATGAGATGTCGACCCGTGGCGTCATGATTAACCGTTCGATGTTCTCCGGCGGTTTCACGAAGCGCTCGGTGCGCAAGATCTCCTGCGGATTCCAGGTAGACGGCGCACTGTTGGTTTGCGCGGAGGCCAGCGGGGCCACGCCGAGCACTGAGGCGATGGCCAGTGCGGTGAACCGGGCGCCAATGACGTGCGCGTGGCGAGGGGAGGAAAACACAGTCATGCCCAACTCCGAAATGGGATCAATCCTGACCGAGGGTCGGTCGAGGAGACTCGGAGAACATACGCGTGGGAACGCGACCGCGTTCGCCCCACTCAGGGCCGCAGATTCGTCAATCGGGCGTCAGGGGTGACTCACCGCACACGCGCTCCACGAAAGGTGCCGGACGCGGTTGGCGCGCTGCCTCCGGCCGGCTGCTCGATCCATGTGCCAACGATGGAGTCTCCCACAACGCGTCCTACGTGTCGCCGCGTGACGGCGGTGAGACTGACGTCGAAATCGAGTGTCGTTGAGTCGATGGTGCGACCGAGGAGCAGACCCGCCACGCGACGTTGCAGACCGCGGGTGTCCGTCTCAATAAAATCAAGTGCGCCGCTGATCTGGGCGCCGGTTTGACCGGTGACGCTCAGCGTGCCGATCAAGTCGGCATCGGTTGGGACGGTTTGGCGACCGCTGTAGCGCCAACTGCCGACGACGGGCACGCCTGGCAAATCAGGCTCCATGATGCGCTGGCAGGCGACCAACGCGACCAGCACCATAAGCGCGGCAACGAGTGGACGTTTGGTGAAAACGGGGCGTGCGGTCGGCATGGTAGTCGGCGTTGGACTGCACGGAGGAATGGCGGGTTCGGCGCTCCGCAAGCGACGGCGCGCCATCAACCTGACGACTGGTCACTGTTGAGGTTGCATCACGACGGATTGTTGTAATTACGCCACAGTTGTATGCATCCAACACAATGCCACGCGGTTGCATTAAAGGTCGAGATCGCTTGACGACAATTTTCGTAAGCGATTGCAATAGAACAAGATACGGTCTGGCTCCGATAATCTCGCGACGATGCACACGCGATCCGTGGCTGAGCTTGGCGAGCGAATTGCACCCCCACGCTTCGCCAAACCACAGCAAGAGCCGTCTGGGTGGCGCCTGGGTGAAGCCGAAACCTGCCGGCAAATCCTGTCCGTCGGGCCGCCTCGGCGGTGGTTCTCCATTTCCCTTTTTACGAGGAAGCAGCAATGAAGCTCAGCAAGCTCGTCGCATCCGCGGCGGTGATGTCCGCGATGTCTGCCGTGTCAGCGCAGGCGCAGATCACGTGCGGACCCGACGGTTCGGGAAATCTTGCAGTCAACGCGACCGCGTGCTCCCAGAACCACACCGTCTCCACGACTGTCAATGACATTCTGTTGCTCACGGTGAGCACCGCGTCGACCGGTCTTGGAAACCCCACCAGCGTCAACTACGGCGCACTGGCTCTCAATGCGTACCTGACGGCCACGCCGCTGGCTGCGTCTGCCGGTCCGAACGTGAAAGTTGTTGCCAACCGCGCGTACGAAGTCAGCATCGCCGCCAGCACCGCCAACTTTGGAACGGCTCCAGGCGGAGTCAGCAAGCCGGCGGGAGACGTGGAATGGAAGAAAACGTCCGGTGCGTTTGCGGCGCTGTCGAACACCACACCCGCAGTTGTCCTGACCAGCACGACGGGCACCGTGGATACGAACACGAATCTGTCCTATCAGTCGCGTTGGGCGTTCGAACGTGACGTTCCCGGCAGCTACTCGTTGACCCTTTCGCTGACACTCGCGGCCAAGTGAGTCGATCCGCTGTATGCGTGCTGCCATCCGGCAGCGCGCACACGGCGGCGGTTGAGAACAGTTGAGTCTCTCGAAGTCTTGTCGTGCCTTTCCATCCAACGCCACCCTCCCCAATGCTTTCGCTTACGCTGCCGCGCGTTTGTGTACCGATGATAGCCGTGCTGGCGCTCGCGATCGGGCGTCCGGTACGGGCGCAATTGGCGATCGACCGCTCGGAGATTTTCATGCGACCCAATGTCGCGGCGGAACGCGTTGGTGTGATGACGGTGACCAACACCAGCGATCGGGTGGTGCAGGCGATCGTCAAAGTGGAGGACTGGGATCGTTCGGAAGATGGCGCCAATCGATGGTTCCCGGCGGGCACGTTGCCGACGAGTTGCAGCAAGTTGCTGACCGTGTTCCCGTCAACGGTCAGTCTCGACGCCGGCGCGTCGCAAAGCATTCGATTGGTGGTGGCCGATTCCGCCGCGAATCGCGCCGGTGAATGCTGGAGCGCAGTGATGGTGGAGACGGTGCAGGCTCCAACCCAGCGCGGCGGCGTGCGCTATCTGATTCGCAGCGCCGTAAAGGTGTATGTCGAACCCACCGGACTGCCCGCCAACGGTGAGGTGACCGATATGCGAGCCCTCAAGAACACCACGGGCGCAGACAGCCTTGAGGTGTGGTTTCGCAACGCGGGTGCGCGGCACTATGTCGCCAGGGGAACTGTGGAGTTTCGCCGCACGGACAATACCGTCGCTGCCACGCTTGATCTTCCCGACTACTATGTGCTTCCGGGCGCGCATCAGCGCGCGCGGGTGGCCATTCCGACACTTCCCGTCGGCGAGTACGTCGTGCTGTCGATGGTGGACTATGGCGGCGGCGACATTGCGGCGATGCAAATCGAGTATGTGGTGCATGCCCCAGCCGTCGTGCGGAGAGGTCGCTGACCGTGCCGACTCCCGATCGCCAACGTATCGCACTGACGCGCCTGTCCATGGTCGCGGTGTTGTGCCTGTGTGTCGGCAATCGCGCTGCGGCGCAAGCAACGCTCACGCTCACGGCCGGCGCAGCGACTGCGGGTACGATTCCCACGCCGTTGCGCGCGAATTACGAGTCGGGTTCGAGAGAGTCGGGTATTCCGACCGGCACCTGGACGTTCAGGGTGAACTGTGGAAACGCCGCCAATTGCATCGCGACGGCCAAACTGGCCACGGGTGCGGTAGCGAGTACTCTCACGTCGGTGAAGGTCACGTACACGGTACCCAACGACAACAACTGTCTGGCGACGCCAGGGGTGTACTCCGTGACCGTGGCATCGACAACCGCCATCGATTTGTTCTCGACGAAAAAGAATCAGTCGTGCACGGTGTCCGCGGTGTCGTTCGTGGTGAACAATCTGTCATATACGTCCACCTCGTATCAGTCGAGCGCGAGCGCCAGCACGCTGGCGACTCAGCAAATCGTCTTCGGGTCACGGTAATTCAACCATGAGAACGTCGCCCCGCGATCCGTCCTTGTCCCAACGCTCTGCGTGGCGATGGTGCGCCACCATGGCGCTGCTGGCGACGCCAGTGAGTGCACAGTCTCGTGCCGCGTCGACGCCTCACATCGCAAAGCCGTCGTTGAAGCCGGTGCTTTCGGTCGCTGCGGCGGTTGGCCTGCGTGATGATAAATCGCCGGTGAAGGTTCGACCGCTGTTCGCGTCGGACCGTCGGGAAGCCGACCGCTCTGCCGTCGATGTTGTGGCCCGGACGCTGGTCGTACGTGGCGCGCCGCGCGGCTTTCACGTGGTGCGCGTTCCCGTGCCGGCCGAGATCGCATTCGACCGCAGCGCGAGCTACTACGTTCTGACGGCCGGAAACGCGCCCATCCTCGGGCGCCTGGAAGGTACGGTTGCGGCCGGCTCCGGTTCTCGCGCCGTCAACCTCACGGTCGGCGTGCCGAACGATGCGCGAGCCGGACTATCAGCGGTTGGCAGTGTGGTGTTCGCCTCGCCAGGCGCCCCCACGGTGGAGGTCCCGATTGCGCTGGACGTTGCCCCCTCGCGTCGGGTTGAATTGCGCGTGAACGAAGCGCTGCGCGCGGTGCGCCCGGGCGAACGATTTGCCCTCAAATATCAGATCGTGAATCTCGGCAATGCGTTGGATACCGTTGCTGTGCGCGTGGCGCTGCCGCAAGGATGGCGGGCCGATGATGGTGATGGGTTTTCGGCGATCGTTCCCGGCGCGTCGGTGCACCGAACGATCATGGTGTCCGTACCGCGCGACATCGGTCGCGGCAGTCTGACGCTTCGGCTTACCGCATACGCGCAGGGTCATGCTGTCGCCAACGCGGACGCGGTGGTGGAATTGGTAGGCGCCGACGGCCGCACGAGTTCAACCCGTGACGGCGCAACGCTGCGCATCGGTGCCGCGGCCACGCGCGGTCCGTGGCAAGGGACGCCGGTGGGGGCTACGTACAGTCTGAGTGGTCATGTGTCGGATGATGTGCAGGTATCAGCGAGTGCAGTTACAGCCCCGACGGCTGGGAGTGCCGCCCAGATGAGCCTCGCGCGCTCCGGGCTGGCGCAGGTGCCGGCGTCGGTCGCGATTTGGACACCGTCCTGGCGCGTGGCAGGCGGACCGGTTGGTGGGAATCTGACCGATCTCACCGGCACTACTGTTGGCGGTCAGGGCGCATCGTTGGCGATTACTCGCAAGACGTGGGGCGCGTCGGCGATCGCTGCCCGGCCCACGTATGGCGCAACACGATACGGGACGAATGCCCTCTTCGGGCAGATTGCGGCGCAGGCTGGTGCGATGCGCCTGAGCACATCCGTCAGCTCGCTTCGTGAGTCGCTGGGGCCGATTGGCGATCCGCGTCGTCTCGACGCGGTCAGTACCGGTATCGAGATCGGATCGATGCTGACCAGCCGCGCCGCGTCCGAAATCGCGTATCGGCGCTTCGACGGCGGTTCAGGGCTGGGGGCGAGTGCCAGCATGTCATTGCGCAGCACCAATGGCACGCTCGACTTGCGAGGCACGCATGCCGCTGGCGGCAGTCGCGCCTTTGCGCGCGGCACCAACGAGTTTTCGTTCTCGGCCAGTCGTCAACTGTCGTCGCGACTCGGACTGAGCGCCTCGGGCTGGCGACTCGGCGACGATGCACCAGGTGCACGCGCGCTCCAGTCTGATGGGTGGAGTTTCGCGGGCAGCGCACGCCTCGCGTCGGCGACGTCACTGAGTCTTGGCGGTCGGCGATTTGGCTACGCGACCAGCGCCGCTGCTGGTCGCTTCGGCAGCGCGGATCAGTCGATGTTCGGCGTGCTGCAAACACGGGTTGGTGCGCTAAACGCCTCGTTCGATGGCACCTTCGGCGTGCGCAGCCGATCGGTCACGAGCGGCGCGCTGGAGAACGTGTCGATCACCGATCGTGCGTCTACCTCGCGGTACGCGACCACGATGAGTGTGAACAGCCGCGCCGGGACCATCGGGGTGTCGGGCGCCGTGAGTGACAACGGCACGGGGCTGGGCATTCCAGCGCGACAGCTCGAGGCCGGTGCCAACCTCGACCAGGTACCACTCCTGACGCTCCGATTTATGCGCGTTGTCGCTGGGGCGTCCGCGTCTCGGGTGACGTCGTTCGTAACACCGGGCAAGTGGTTGACGACGATGCGTGGCACGCTGGGCGCCCAACTGCCTCTGGGTGTGAACGTCAGCATTGAGGCCGAGCGCAATCCGCTGTACTTCGTGAGTGTTCTTGGCGCTGAACGATCGCAGAAGTGGATGTACGTTGCGCGCATCGAGCGTTCGATCGGTTTGCCGCGCATTGGCCGAGGACAGCGTTCGGAAGGGGTGGTGTTCGTGGATGCAGACGGTGACGGTCGTCGCGACATCGGCGAGGAAGGCATGGCCGGCCTCATCGTGCGGCGCGGTGGAGAAACCGGCGTGACCGGTCGCGATGGTCGCTATCGGTTCATGAGCACGTCGACGGAGCCTGTTTCGCTCGATGTACGATCGCTGCCGCTGGGATGGATCTCCACACCGCGCACCGAAGTCGCGGGCGGCGACATCGCGCTCGTTGCACTGTCGTCCGTCGACGTGTACCTGCGCACGGAGGCGGTCGACTCCACCCGCGTGACGCGGGAGGATCTTGGCAAGGTGATAGTCACGGCACGCGACAGTACCGGACGCACGTGGGTGGCGCGCAGTGTCTCGCCGGGTCGTGCGACGTTTGAGGCATTGCCGCGTGGCCGTTACGAAACCGCGGTGGACTTCTCGCAGACAACCGAACCGCTTCGGGTGAGTGATGATACGCCGGCCTTTTCGGTAGGCAGCGGCGCGGTACCTGCGATTCACATCACCGTGGAGCCGCGCCCCTTGCGGTTCCCCGTGGCCGGGCGAGCAACGCCGGTGTTGCCGACGAAAGCCGTTGGCGACGGTAACAAGCGTGCGCAATCGCGCCAGGATCGCCATCCCCAATGAGTGCCCATCGTATGGAACCCGCCCACGCTTCGCCGTATCGAGTCCGACGCGTCCGTTGTTTCGCTGCCTTCGGCCTGCTGTTTGGTCTGGCGGCGGAACGGGCGGACGCGCAATGCGCATCGGTGAGCACGGCACCGCAGACGGGTACGTCAGGCGGCACCGTGTCGGCCAGCCTGTGCATGCGCATTCAGGACGTGCTGCAACTGCAGACGACGTCTACACTGACGCCGCCGTCTGGACTGAACTCCACGACATTCACTGCGAGCAGCACGCCGGCGGCATCGTCCACGTACGTGCCGTTTGGCGGCAAGGTCACGCTTGCCGTCGCGGCGAATCGCCCGTTTGCCGTTACGGTGAGCGGATCATTCACCGGTCCCGGTGCCAAGGCCGCGTCGGATGGGCTGTGGAGCACGACGCAAAACGTTTTTACCAACACCGCACGAAATGTCAGCGCAGCGAACCCGGTGGCCAACCGAACCATCGCGTTCCCGGGAGCACAGCCGGCCAATACCGCCTGGGTGCAAGACGTGTACTTCGCGTCGCGATGGGTGTACGAAACCGACAAGAGCGGCAGCTACACGCTGACGCTGACGTTCACCATTACCGCGCAGTGAACCCGATGAACGATTCACGGACACGCACTCGCCAGCGCCGTTCATTGGCCTTCGCGCTGCTGGCGGCGGGGGTCATGGCAAGTGTCCCTGCCGCGCCGGTCAACGGGCAAACCTCCGGCGGCCAAAGTGCGAACACGGTGGTGTCAACGCTTGTTGGTGGCGTGTTCGGCTTCTCACCGCTGTTACCCACGCTCACACAGAATTCGCAGACGGGCAATCTCTGCTCTCCGGGCGCCTGCTTCGTGGGCACGCTGACCACCTTCGGCAATCGCGGATGGCAGTTGCAGGTAAAGCTCGCGAGTCAGCCCGTGGGATTTACCGTGCGCTATGTGCAGACCACCGTGCCGGCGAGCGCTCAGGCCGTGAACAGCGGGGTTCAGACCTTGCTCACCACGGCAACGTGGCTCACGGTTGCTACGGGGGCGTTGCCGACGGGTGGAAGCGTCGTTGGGGTGATGTTTAACGCGAACCGGACCAATGGCAATTCCGGGGTGCAGCCTACTGCGGCACAGGTCGCAGCCGTCGTGACGTATCAGGTCGTCGCGTTTCCCTGACGTCGGATTCGTCGAACCATCGACTCACGCCTGTCACCTCTTGCGCGATGCGATCGCGGACGTAGCGTTGAGTCATGCAACGACGACATTTCCTTGCCTTGGTTGGTACCTCCACCGCCGCTCTGCTGGCGACTCGGCGGTCGAGTCTCCATGCGGCGACTGACCGCCCGCTGAAACTCAACCGCATTGGACTGGAGTTGTATGCCGTGCGGAAAGCCATGAAGGCCGATCCCGAGCGCACGCTCGCGGCGATCCGGGCCATTGGCTACACTGATGTCGAACTGCTGTGGAGCTTCAAGAACTTCGGGCGCAGCACGAAGGAAGTGCGAGACACGCTCAAGAAGGAGGGGCTGAAGGCTCCGTCCGCGCACATGGCGCCCGAAACGATTCTAACAGACTGGGAGCAGAGTCTCGACATCGCGCGGCAACTGGGGCACCAGTACCTGATCGTTCCGAGCTTGCCGGCGGAGACGAACAAGTCCCTGGACGCCTGGAAGCTGTGGGCGAACCGGTTCAATTCCGCGGGCGAAGTGGCGCGGCGCGCCGGCATCTGGCTGGCCTTTCACAACGAGCCCAATCATCAGGCAAAACTCCAGGGCGAGGTGCCGCTTGAGGTGTTCGCGAACGCTCTCGACCCCAAATACGTGCGACTGCAACTGGATTGCGGCAACATGCTGATGGGGGGTGGCGATCCAATGGCCTTCCTGGCGGCGCATCGCGATCGCTGCTGGAGCTTCCATCTCAAGAACACGGTTGCGGATCGCTCGACCGATACCGAGCTCGCCACGGGGACCTTCGATTTGCGCGCATTTTTGGCGGCGATTCCGGATCTGGCGAAGAAGCCGTGTTATGTAGAGCAGGAAGGGGCGAAAGACGAAATGGTCAGTGCGAAAGCGAACTTCGAGTATCTCAGGGCGTTGGAGTTCTGACTGTGGCGCGTGGCAGGCGACTCAACGATATTTCGGAGTTCGTTCGGTCCCCTTCATCCCTGGTTGACACTTCAGCTCCGCGCTGTGAAAGGATTCGTTCCCACCCCCGAAGGCATAGTCGACCTGATGGTGGCCAAGCTCTTTTCGGAGCAGGCTCCTGACGGCGACGCGTCGGTGCTTGATCCGGGCTGCGGAAACGGTGAGTTCGTTGACGGAATTCTTCGAGCCTGCACCAAGCACGGCTGGCCGGTACCGAGAATCGTCGGAATCGAGCTGGACCCGTTGCGAGCAGCGACCGCGACCCGTCGATTTGGCGAAGTCAGTCAAATAGAGATTCGACATGCAGATTTTCTGCAGCCGTTGTCGGAGTCCTTTGACTACATCGTTGGCAATCCTCCTTACGTGTCCATCGTCGGCCTCAGCGTAAATGAGAGAACGAGCTATCGGGCGATGTATCGCACTGCCAGTGGACGATTCGACCTGTACGTGCTGTTCATGGAGCAGGCCCTTCGGCTGCTGACGAGGAATGGCCGACTGGTCTTTATCACTCCCGAGAAATTCCTGTACGTCGAGTCTGCTCGTCCTCTTCGTGAGCTCCTTCAGCGGCATCACATCGAGGAGCTCCATTTCGTGAGCGAGGAGACGTTCGGAGACCGCGTCACCTATCCGCTCGTAACGACGCTGAACAACGCGCTGCCTCATACGGGGACGCGGATCGTGCGAAGGAATGGCGTAACATCGCGGACCCGCCTGTCTGCTTCCGCCTCTTGGATGCCGTCGATCGAAGGGTTTGCCGGCACGCCGTCGAGGCGGTCGAGTTGTCTGTCCGATGTATCGCTGCGAATAAGCTGCGGCGTGGCAACCGGCGCGGACGGGGTCTATGTGCTGCCTTGGGAGGAATTGACAGAAGACCTCAGGCCCTTTGCGCACTGCACGATTTCGGGACGGCAAATTACGCCGGCGCGCGAACTCCTGCTGCGTTCCTGTCTGCTGGCACCGTACGGTCCAGATGGGACGCTCCTTCCCGAGTCCATGCTTGGCGCACTCGGACGCTATCTGCGTCATCCAGAAAGGATTCAGCGGCTTCGGGCGCGGACGTGCGCCGTCCGCAAGCCGTGGTATGCGTTCCACGACAACTTCCCGCTTGGGGATATGATGCGCCCCAAACTCCTCTGCAAAGACATTACGCAAGATCCGTTCTTTGTTGTGGATCGCGAAGGCACGATTGTTCCGCGACATTCAACGTACTACGTTGTCCCACACAAGGTGGAAACCCTTGATTCGCTGGCCGAATATCTCAACGGGGAGTACGCGCGATCGTGGCTGCGTGCGCACTGCCAACGGGCAGCCAACGGGTTCTACCGAATGCAGAGCCATGTTCTGAAGCACATGCCGGTACCCGCCAGTTTTCAACCCGCGAACGAACCGGTTCCACTCGTGCCTGAGCATCAGTTGCTCCCTGCATGACTACTCCTTTTGATGCGGCCATCGCCGCGATCGGCGTGGCTGGGTATCACAATCATCGACTGGAAACGCACTCCGATCTCGTATCGGATGGAATTGTTCTTGACTTGTCGAGGGAATGCTCGGCGTTCCGGGAGGACGTGGCGAACAACACTGTCCGCATCGGTCATCACGGCGCATCGAAACCGCACGAATCGTTTTGATGATCTCTCGAAGGTGCTCGCTGCGGTGCAAAGCGCGAGAC
>JANOKE010000184.1:0-3909 GCA_031419135.1 Gemmatimonadaceae bacterium | reverse complement strand
GGCCCGAAAGTCGTGATGCATGTAGGTGGCATGTCGCCGCGCCCCGGCGGATACGACGTACGCGCTGCCGTGGAACGGTTGATCGATGCACTCGCGCAACTTGATACCACCGGTGTCGACGGCACACAGATCGATCAGGGTGTCGTGCGCATACTCCGGAGCATGCACCACGAAGCCGTACGGTTTGATGCCGCCACGGTACGCCTCAACGCCGGCATCGAGATCGCGGTCACTGACATGAAACTCGATGAATGCGAGTCCGAGTGATCCGAAGTGCTGCTCCAGCGCGGTCAGGTCGGTAAACCGCGCGACAACGCCCCATGGCATCCCCACATCGATCGGGCGCGCGCGCGGGGTCCCGCCGAGGCGCGCGGCGATGTCCGTGGGCAGAAACATCGCGTCTTGCTTCAAGTCGCGCGCCAGCGTGCAGCCAACGAGCGAGTTGACCAATTGCGGCGAAAGACCGAGTCCAGGACTCTTGCTGGCGATCATCTCGCGCGTGAGCGCGGTGTGGGCGGGGATATCCACGGCGGCCACCAGACTCTTGCTCAGCACGCGACGGTTCAGCGTTTCGCCGCGCGTCATCCATCGTTGCGGAACGCCAAGCGACAGCTCCACCTCCCGCAACAGCCGCACCTGTTCGGCAAAGGGCGTCGGCTCCAGACTCGCCTTGTGGTCGGGTCCGCGCATGGTGCGATCGAGTGTGATGTGCCGCTCCACCAGGCGCGCGCCGAGTGCCACTGCAGCGAGAGAAATGGCAGTACCGGTATCATGCCCCGAGTAACCCACCGGTCGCCCCGACCATTCCCGCAGTGTCTGCATAAAGCGCAAGTTGATCTCTTCGGCGGCGGCAGGATACGTGCTCACACAATGAAAGAGCGCGTAGTCCACTTCCAGCTCGTCCAGCAACGCGATCGAGCGGCGGATTTCGTCTTCCGATGACATACCGGTCGACATCAACATCGGTTTTCCCGTTGCCGCCACGTACTCGATCAACGGGAAGTTCGTCATGTCGGGCGAGCCGATTTTGTACGCAGGGACATCCATCGTCTCGAGGAGATCAACACTCGCGTTGTCCCACGGCGTGCACAGGAAGGTGATGTCCTTCGTCCGACAGTACTCGCGCACCGCACGAAATGCCTCGTCCGAAAGCTCGAATTCCATCAGCAGGGGTACCAGATACTGCAACCCCTGTTCGCCCAGGCGCGGCTCGTCGACGATCTCACGCCGATACGTCTCGGTCAGTTTCCGCTTCTGAAACTTGACGGCGTCGGCGCCGGCAGCGGCCGCGGCGTCAACGAGCTGTTTGGCGATCGCCAGATCGCCGTTGTGATTCACGCCCACTTCGGCGATGACGTAGCACGGTTCATTGGAACCAATGCGACGCGTGCCGATGGTCAGGTGCCGTTCACGAATCATCATGTCCCGGGTGTGGGATCGACGGCGTGTTGGAGCTCGGGCAGATCATAAAGAACAACCACCTCGTTTTGAAGTCGCAGCACCTCGGCAATGTATCGCTGAATAGCCCGCTGCGCGGGACGCGAGCTCACCACGATCGTCGTGGAATGCCCGTCGATATCAGCAGGGGCGACAATCGGGATTCCGCGAATGGTCTTGCCGTGATAGCGCGGATTGGAATCCACCACGGCGCGCACGTTGGCCGTATTGAGCACGCCGGTGGCGAGCAGGCGAAGGGTGTGCGTACCGGCCCCCCAGACGATGAGGGGTTGGCGGTCGAGCACGTACGGTGCCAGCCGGTTCTGAACCCGCTGGTCATCAAGTGAGCACGCTCGAACATAGCCCTCGAGAGCACGCACCGTCGCCGTATCGCCCGTCCATTCATGCGTCGCGTCGGGCTCCACGCGTTCGAACATGGTGTGTAACACCGGCGTGATCGTCACCGGATCGCATCGCTGGAGACTTTGCTCCATTGCCACCGCGCGAAAGCCGTATCGCGCCATGAGATTGGTCAGCGACTGGGGCCCGAAGAAATTCACATGCTCGACGCTGAACTCCTGAAAGGGCGCATCGTCGCCCTCGGGGTAGCGGCTGGCGTCGGGCACGGCGATCAGAAGATGGCCGCCTGGTGCGATCAACCTGCGACAGGTGATCAAGGCGGTATCGAGGTCGCGCAGATGCTCGAGCACACCGATCAGAATCAACACGTCCACTGGCGGCACATCGGACAGATCGTCGGACAGCGTGCCGGCCCGAACGGGGAGATTGAACGATTCATGGGCAATCCGGGCACACTCTGGCGATGGATCGAGCCCAGACAAGTTGGTGTAGCCGGCCTCCTGCAACTGCCCCAGGAGTACACCCGTCGCACAGCCGATCTCAAAAATGAAAGCGTTATGCAGGGGCACTACCCGTTCAACAAGCCTGACACTGCGCGCAAAGCGCGCGCGATCGAACGCGGACACGGCAGGCGCCGACGCGGCCGGTGTCGTTCCCTCGTATTTCGACATCTCGCGGTAGTACCGGTCGAACACCGACTGCGGCGGGATGCGATCGGCGTAGCAATGACCGCAGGCTTCGCAACTGACCACGTCGTAACCGGCAAAGAGACTGCCCTCCGACATCATCGCAAAGCGCTGCGGATACAGGACGCGTGCATCGGTGGCATCGCAGACGGCGCATCCCCGCGGCGCCCAATCGAGCGGTTTCACATTCGTCGCCATGCAGGTGATTGAGCGGGGTGTCAGAACCCGAGATGCGATCAGTTGTCGACGAAAATACATTCGTGTCACGTTAGCCGTTTTTCCTGCATATTGACGAACTCGACACCCATCACGTTTCCAGAAACGTGATGCGATCGCCGCTCGGCTACAGTCCCCTGCCCACACACCCGTTGCGCGCACTCCCTGGAAGGTCGCTGTTTGACGATCCGGCCGTCCGTTGGCTGGCGCTGAGTCGGATGGTGGCATTGGCAGGGGCGCCGCTCACACTGTGGCTGGTGTTGCAGTTTCTTGCGCCCTCGGAAAGGGGGTTTTGGGTGGTGGCGCTCAATTTGATGGCGCTGGGACCAATGGTTGAGCTCGGCGTTGGCAGTCTCCTGGTGCAATTCGTCACCCATGCGCACTCGCGCAATCGACAGGCACTGTGGGCCACGGCTCGGCACTGGTATGCGCGAGCGGCAGGCGCCATCGCCGTCATCAGCGCACTGCTGGGAATCCTGTTCCTCCCACACGCAGAAAATTCGCGATTCGCCGAGCCAATGACGATCGCCTGGTGGTTGTCGATAGTGATCATGGTAGCCGCCTACGTTCGCTTGGTGCCGCGAATTGCGTTTTGGGAAGGTGAGGGCCAACGGCTTGCGGTACAGCGAATGCGCACCGCGCAGGCGGTATGCATGCTGGCAACGCTGTGGCTGGGGCTGACATCCGGATTGCGATTGAACGCGCTCGTACCGGCCGCAGTCTGCCAATGGCTCATCGCGTATTTTGCGCTGAGTAAATTGCCCGGAATTTCAGGCACGGCCGCGGAGCCCTCGGGGCGTGGCGGCGAATCAGATATTGAAATCAAGACGCACTTTCAGCGAGAACAAGCGCGGTCCGTCGTGCTGTGGATGCTCCTCTGGCTTGCGCCGCAGGCGTTAACGCCCGCGCTGCTGGCGCGCGGCGATCTGGTCGACGCCGGCAAGCTGGGGATTTCCATCGCGCTCGCGCTGGCGCCGTCCACGCTCAGCGCCGCGTGGTTGCAGGGCCGGTTGGCCGAATACGGGACGCTCGTCGCCGCCGGCCACCTTGTGGAGTTTGAGCGGCGGGCGCGTCAATCGTCGGTGCAGGCGCTCGCGGTGCAGATTGTGGCGTCGGTCGGACTTTTTGCGTTTGTGTTGGTGGCAGGGGCACTGCTTCCAGCGCTCCGGAACGCCGTGCTGGGCACTTCTCTGTTGGCGCTGCTGGTGCT
>JANOKE010000183.1:0-2574 GCA_031419135.1 Gemmatimonadaceae bacterium | reverse complement strand
GCCTTCGTTGCGATAGCGTGCCCCCAGCGAGCCGCGCGACTGCGGCGAATTGGCCATGAACGGGATACCGCCAATGACGATGTCCTTCCAGACGTTTTGATTCTGGTACGAAATCGCCGCATCGAACGTCAGTCGTTCGCTTGCGACGACATCGAACGCGAGATCGAGGCCCTTCACCCAGAGCGCCTTATTGACCTTTTGATACGTGGCATAGATCACAGTCGCCGAGGTGTTCGGATCGTTGAAGGTGACCACACCCAATGGGGCCGGCGCGAGCGCCGTGGCCAGCGGCGTGGCCAATCCCGGTGCCAACGCGGTGGCCAACCCCACCGCCTGCGCCTGCGTGAAGCCATTCTGAATCAAGGCGGGCACGAGGTAACCGCCTAGCTGCGTGCCGATGTAGCCGCCCAGCTGCGTTGGATTGCCGAACCAGACGTTGGGTGTCGCCAATACCGCCGTGGTTGCCACATCGCCGCGATCCTGGCCCCAGAGCGAGATATCAAACCGGAATCGGTCGTTCACGATACCCTTGTATCCAAGCTCGTACGTTTGGTTGTACGACGCTGACAACGGTTGAATGTCAGGGACTTGGCTCGTGGTGAGCGGCGTCGTGGCCGATGAGATGAACGAGACGCGCGTGGCAATGTCGGTATTCGTGGGCGTTCGTGAGGCGAGATGGCTGATTGAGCCACTGGCCAGCACGGCCGCCAGCGCCTGCGCCTGCGCGGCCGGCAGCCCCGCCTGCTGCAACGCTCCCGTGATTCCGGGTGTGATGGCGCCTGTCAGCGCGGCGGCGTTTCCCTGTACGAGGCCCGGGAACGCACTGGCCGCACTGGCCCCCACGTACCCGCCGGCGCCCGTAAACCGCGACTTCATGCAGTACGTGCCAAACGCGCTGTTGCTGCTGCACGTCTGATTGTATTGGAACCCCTTTTTGGGCGGGTTGCCCCGTGCCCGCAGATCGAAGCCCGACCCTCCGATGTTTGGTGAGCTGATCAAGTCGAGGAAGAACGAGAAGTTGGCTGGAGTGGAGAACGCCCGGTTGTACGTCGCGCGGATATTCTGATTCTCCGTTGGCTTGAAAATCAGGGCCGCGCGCGGTGAGAAGAAATCGCCATCGATGACATTGTTTCTGTCGGCACGGGCTGCCAGCAGCACTTCCACCTTCTTCACCGGCTTGGTGCTGGATTGCACATACACCCCGTACTCGCTCACATTGTCGACGTCTTCGTTCGCGCCGTTGATCGTGCCGCCGCTTCGCGGGTCGTTTTTGATATAGTCTACGCCGTAGGTGAATTTCTGCCTGGTGCCAAGGTCGAATCCGTGCTGCGCCTGCAGCGCGTACACACGGGACTTGTCGACGATCGGCTGTCCCGAACGCAGGAGATACGTGCCCTTGTCGGACGACGACGTGTCGTTACCGGCGTTGCTCAAGTTGGCGAAGGCCTGGGCAAAAAAGCGATTCCAGCGAAAGCGCTGTTGCAGGCTGGTGTACGACCAATTCTTGATCTGCGACGTGCCATTGGCGCCGGTCAGCTCCAGTGCGCTGCCGATCTTGGTATAGCCTACCGTGGTGATGGCTTCGACGCCTTCACGCGGGCGCACGTCAACGCGCGCCTCGGTGGTGTACCGCTGCACGTCGAAATCACGCTGGTTGGCCTGGCCACGGCGCGACGTCGGGATGTTGGTACTGGTAGGGAACGTTTTGGGTTCTGACGGATCATTGAATTCCCAATCGCGCCCCTGCATGTATTCACCCGACAGCTTGTAGGCGAGTTTGTCGTTCAGCTTGCCCGCATGACGCAGTCCCGTACGAATGACCGACCGTTCACCGCCATCCACGCTGACCGTGGTGCCTTGCGAGTTGAACGGCGACTTCGTGATCACGTGCAACACACCGGCGGAACTGTTGGGTCCGTACAAGGCCGACGCCGGTCCAAGCAGGACCTCCATACGATCGATATCTTCGTTGGTGCCGGTAAAAAGAAACGGCACATTCACCCGAAGTGACGGAACACCGGCGAAGCGGTAGTCCTGCAACATCAGCATGGACCCGCTGAACGCGTTGTTGAAGCCGCGCGCCACGATGTTCGATTGTACGATACCGCCCTTGCTGATGTCGACGCCCGGTGTACCCCGCAGATGATCCGCAACCGTGATCGCCGGCCGTTCCTCAATCTTCTCCGAGGTAATCACCGAGATCTGGGCCGGGGCGTCGAGCGCCTTTTCCGGGCGCGCACTGCGATTGGCGGTCACTACCGTTTCGTTGAGCTGAGCTGCCCGCGCGCTCATGGCGATGTTCACCGTCGCGCCCGGTCGTACCGCCGTGATGGTCTTGGGCGCGAATCCAAGTCGTCGGGCCACCACCGTGTACGAGCCATCGGCCAGGTTGACCAATCGGAAGGTGCCATCGGCGCCCGAAATCGCGCCGTACGTTTGCGCACCGATCGCCCGTACCTCGACATTCTCGATGGGCGCGCCCGATGACACGTCGGTCACCTTGCCGGTAATTGTTCCAGCCTGCGCTGCCAGCGACGCGCCAACAAGGGGCAGCGGGGCAAGCGCCAGGCACGA
>JANOKE010000182.1:0-1084 GCA_031419135.1 Gemmatimonadaceae bacterium | reverse complement strand
CGTTGCCGACATCGCCGCCGCAGAGGATCCTGAGATCTCGGCGAGTAGTGCCGCACCGAATTCACGGATCGTCGCATGGCGTTCGGCGGGATCGCGCGCGAGTGCACGCGCCAACACGAGATCGATCATCGGGGGCACCGTCGCACGCTGCATCGTCACGCGCGGCGCGTCCTCGGTGAGCCGCTTCGCCATCAACGCCTGGGCATTCACGCCCGCAAACGGCGGGGCGCCCGACAGCATCTCGAACAACACGCAGCCCAACGAATAGAGATCGCTGCGTCCATCCAACTCCGCGTCGCCGAGCATTTGCTCGGGACTCATGTACGTTGGCGTGCCGAGTGCGAAACCGGTTTGCGTCAGCATGCGGTCGCGCGGCCCAGCAGCGAGCGCAATGCCGAAGTCGGCGACTTTGGCGTAGCCACCCGACAGCAGGATGTTCTCCGGTTTGATGTCGCGGTGCACGACGCCCTTCGCGTGCGCGTAGGCGAGCGCGTCCGCCACCTGCGCGGTGAGGCGCAACGCGTCGCCCAATGGCAGCTGGCCCTCGCGCGTCATCCGGTCACGAAGTGACTCCCCGTCCACGAACGGCATCACGTAGTACAGGAAACCGTCCGCGTCTCCGGAGTCGTGCAGCGCGAGGATGTGCGGATGGTCGAGGCGCGCGGCGATCTTGATCTCGCGCAGGAACCGCTCGGGTCCCAAGGCCTGCGCCAATTCGGCGCGCAACACTTTGAGCGCGACGTCTCGGTCGTGCTTGAGATCGTGCGCGAGATACACCGTGGCCATGCCGCCGGCGCCGAGTTCACGCTCGATCCGGTACCGATCGGCCAGCGCGATGGTGAGTTGTTTCGATCGACCGGTCGCGAGTGGTCACGGGCGTCGAGTTCGTAGACCTCTGACGCTCTGGCGAACGATGCTTGGCGAAGGTTCCGCCAAAGCCAGCCTCGTGCGGCTCACGCCGCAGTCGCGTGCAGTTTTACGCCCAGCGCTCGGGCGACCTTCAACACCGTCGCGAAGCTGGGATTCCCCTCGGCGCTGAGCGCCTTGTACAGGCTTTCGCGACTCATCCCCGCGTCCTTGGCGA
>JANOKE010000181.1:0-5900 GCA_031419135.1 Gemmatimonadaceae bacterium | reverse complement strand
GATCATCGGAAAGTACGTGCCCGCCATCGGCACGATACCGAACTTCTATGCCATCTGCGGCACCGTGCTCGCGACGCTCACCGGCGCGATGGTTGCGAGAAACGCCCCTGGCGCCGCGGCGGGCCAAACGGCCACCAACGGTGCAATCGCCGGCGGTGCCAGCAGCATCGTTGGCGGACTGCTGGCCGTGGCCACGGGCCAGTGGCCTGGTTTCCAGATCGTCCAAATACTCTTTCCGGCTCTCTCTGGTGCCGTCGGCGGCGGCGCGGGCGGATTTCTTGGGCGCATGATGTCGAAGAAGCGCACCGCGTAGCCGTGTGCGGTTGGTGTCGGGCGCTTCGTGGGCTGCTGGTGCTCACGCTGCTGCTGAACGCATGCGCCGCACCCGTGCCCCGCTCGCCAAAGCGCGCGCCACGCACGGGGGCGGAGCGCGTACTCGTCGTGATCAACACACGCAGCGCGGCCAGCGATTCGGTTGGGCGCTACTACGTCATGCGTCGCGGCATTGACCCAACGCATGTGCTCCGTCTGGAACTGCCCGAAGGCGATGAGATTGGTGACATCGCCTTTCAGACAGATATCGTGTCGCCGGTACGGGCGGCAATCAATGCGTTGCCGGTGCGCATCGACTTTATCGTACTCACCACCGGCGTCCCGATTCGGGTCGCGCGCAAGAATGGCTACAGTGTCGACGCACTGCTCGCAGGGATGAACTTGTCGATGCCACCCATGGTGGGCCTGGATACCGCGTGGCTGTCCCGATACCGCAATCCGTACTTCAACGCTGCCGGGCCGTTCACCAGCGATCAGTACGGGATCTACCTGGTCACGCGGCTGGCCTGTGGACGCGTAGCCGACTGCCTGGCGTTGGTTGATCGCGCGATCAATGCGCGCGCCGTGCGCGGACCGTTCTTTTTCGACGCGATGCCGTTGCGCAGCGGTGACGATGGGTACGTGGTCACCAATCGACTGCTGTACCAGGCGGTATTCCGACTGCAAGCAAACGGTGCCGACGTGGAATTCGACAGCTCGGCGGCGTTTGTGGCACCGTCGGATCCCGTCATGGGCTACGTGAGTTGGGGCAGCAACGACGAACGCTTCGACAGCGCGGCCTACCATGCGGTTCGGTTTCTTCCGGGAGCATTGGCCGAGACGTTCGTATCAACAAGCGCGCGAACCTTTGGGCCTGCCGTGGGTGGTCAGAGTCGCATAGTGGACCTGATCGCCCAGGGCGTTACCGGCGTGAAGGGGTACGTGAGTGAACCGTTCACGGTAGCCCTCGTCAATCCGAACATCCTGTTCGACCGGTACTTGCGAGGTGCCACCCTGGCCGAGTCGTTCTATGCCGCCTCGCGCATGGTGCTGTGGAAGGACATCGTGATTGGCGACCCTCTGTGTGCGCCGTATGCCATGTTTCCGGAGCCGGCGTTCGAGAAATGAACGACGTCCCGAACCTGGACACTACTTGTTCGCGTCCAACACCGCTTTGCGCTGCAGCCATGTCTGGCCATCGGTGATCCACCTCGCCGGCGCCTCGCCTTTCAGGTAGTGCGCGAACCACTGCAAAATACGCCGCTCGTAGTCGATGGCATTCTCGCGCTTGCCCAGTCCGTGCCCTTCGCCGGGGTAGAGCAACATCACGGCGTCTTTGCCGGCACGCCGCGCGTAGTTGTAGAATTCCACACCCTGTCGCATATCGACCGTGGGATCTTCTCCCCCAATCTCAATGAGAATGCTCTTGGCCGGCATCAGGTGCACGCGGTTGAGCGGCGAATTGCGAATCATCGCCTGCGGATCCTCCCACGGCGCCACCTGCATACGAAACTGACCCGTCTCCCAGTGATCGAACTCCGGGACGCCGCTCCAGTGCATCTGCCCTGCGAAGCTCCACATGTTACTGATACCCGCGCCAGCCACTGCCGTCTTGAACAGCGTACTGTGTGTGGCAAGGTAGTAGGCCTCATAGCCACCCTGTGAGTGACCGCAGTGGCCAATGTTGGCGGGGTCTACGAGTCCGCGCGCGACAACCGATTTCACTGCCGCCTCCACCGAGTGCAGCACCGCAATGCCGGGTTCACGCGGTCGGAACACAATGTCGGGCATCAGCACGAAATAGCCGTTCTGCGTGAACACGTTGGCGTTGTAATAGTCGTTCTCGCGTGGCACGACGTACCGGTGCAGCCCCTGGGAGAGTAATTCGTACGTGTACACGATCATCGGGTACTTCCTGGTCGCATCGTAGTTGGCCGGATAGTACAGAATGGCCTGCAACGGCGTCCCAATGGTGCTGGTGAAATTCATCAACTCGGCTTTTCCCCACGCGTAGTCCTTCTGAAACGCATTGGTTTCCGTCCAACGTTGCGCGTTGGTCAGATCAGCGCCGGCGACATACGCGTTGGGCGACTCCTGAAACGACTGCCGGACAAAGGCATAGCGGTCGGCGCTGTCGGCCTTGGCAAGACTGGCAATCGAGGCATCCGCGAGCACCAGTCGCTGCACATCGCCATTCGGCATGAGACGCGCGTACCCGCTCTTCTTGTTGCGCGTTCCATGCAGGGACAGGTACACCGGCTTGCTCAAGTCCATCGCGCGATCGGCCGCGGTTCCGCCAAATCCTGCAAAAGACACCACGCGATGCTCCAACTGTTCGCGCGCACCATCGGTAAGCCGACGTCCACCCGATCCGTCAAGCGCCAGCGCCCACACGTCGTACTCACTGTTCACCAGCATCGTCGTGCCGTCCTTTGTCCACGATGGCGATCCGATGGACGGCAGTACGTCGCTGGGGTGATCGTCGCGGCGATCGACGAAATCGACACCCTTCGACGCGCGCAGTGTTGCCGTCAAATTCCTGCGCGCGCCGCTGGCGACACTCACCACCCAATAGTCTCGCCCATCAAACCAGGGCACGTGCGTACCACCGGGATCGGCCGGAAACAGCGCGCGGATTTTCGTCAGCAGCTTCTTTCTGGTGCCGCTGGCAATGTCGATGGTCCAGAGATCCTGATCGCGACGGCCAAACTTCTGTCCAAACGCGTACGGTTTGCGATCAACCTCCGTGGCCATCACGTCGCCCTCGAGCACCGAGGCCGTTTCCAGCGGATCGCTGCCCAGTTGCACCACCCGGCCGTCGTGCAGTCGCCAGGCGGTTAACATGGTAGCGCGCAGGTCGCGCTGCTCCGAGCTGCGCTGATCAGGAATCACGTGCACATCGTTGGTGTGCCAGATCTCCACGTCAGAGACTTTCTCTTCGATCTTTTTCGGCGCGTCGGCCACGGGTTCGCGTTGACGCACACCGAAGTACAAGGTGCGACCATCGCGCGACCAACTGGGTCGACGCGCGTCGGCAATACGCATGCCCTTTGGGAATGCCGCCGCCGACGCCGCATCGAGGGTGCGTGGCGCAACATCAGACGCGCCCGCCGCCGACCACACCAGGATCACGTGCGCGGTGTCGGCAAACTCTTTCTGCACATGCGATCGCAGCGCGGCGAGGTCGTCCGACCTGGGCCGCCACGACAGCGCGCGATACACGTTGCTTGACGATTCGAGTACGCGTACCGAACCCGCCGCTCCGTCGAAAAGCTGCACCCCATTGCCTGCCCCGCCATCCACCATCACGGTAAGTGCGAGCAACGGCTTCACGTCGCTCCATGACTGCTCCACCACGTTGCTGAACGACAGCCGTGTGCCTTTCGTCAGGTCCAACACCAATACGTCGTTCGTCTTCTTTCCCTCGGCCGCATACTTGGTCACGGAAACGAATCCGCCGGACAGATTGAAGGCGAAAGTGCTGATGTCAGGAATCGCGATCGTTTCGCCCGTTGCGAGGTTACGCATCGCGAAGGCATTGCGCACAGGCTTCTTGTCTTTCGTGAGCCGGTCACGCTCCTTGGGCGACACTCCAATCAGATAGGCGAGCCATTTGGAATCGGCCGAAAAACCCGGGCTCAAACCGTACGGGATCACGATTGTCGAATCACGCGCCCCGCCTCGCAGACGCAGCTCGTTTTCTTCATTGCCGCGGACGATGCCGTACGACATCCACGCGCCATTCGGTGAAAGGCGCGTGGCGCCAAGAGATTCCCATTGGCCAAGGTCTTTCGAGGTAACGGGTGGCTTGGCCTGTGCGCCGATCGGGGAGGTGAGCAGCGAGCCAAGAGACGCGGTGGCGTATACGACGCGCACAAACAGGCGGGAGTGCATGGGAATAATGGCTGTGGGACAGGCAGGGCGCGGCGGTCGACGCCAATGGCCGACAGTAGCATATTTTGGACGGCGAAGCAATTTCCAAAAACGCGAGCGCTACCACACCCTTCGCTTTCAACAACCGAAGAAGGTCGGAATCGTGGGCACCACGCACGGCCCGTCGGAGTTTGTGCCCGCCCGATGCAGCGTGAAGTTCACCACCACCTTCCCATTCGACGTGACCGTCACAAGCTTCGTCAGTGAGTCCGTGGAGATGTAGCCATCTCGCGGAATCACCCACACGCGGTAGACGCCCGGGTCCACCACACCAATATCCACAGTGCCGTCGGTTCGCGTTTGCGCGTTCACGCGCGTCGATGCCGGAAGCGTCACAATCACCTGGTTGCGACCTGCTGGCGCCCCGCGGTCATCGCGCAGACGAATACTGATGACCGTTGCGTCTGGACGGGTGCCCTGGCCAATATCGCAGGCCACCGCGGCAGCGAGCAAAAAACCGGTGACGAATGCACGCATGGGCGAAGTCCTCAAGCTGAATTCGATTCGGCGCTGTCAGTGATCTCTCCAGCACGGGAATAAACTGTCGCCAACCGCCGCTGGCTAGTCCAGTTGGGAGGTATGGGACGGCTTCCGGGGGCGGCCTATAGATCACCGGCGTTTCCCGCTCAAGATGCGTGAGCCGCTCGCCGAGTACGCCCCTGAGCGTCGCGTACGCGGAAAAGGCCGTTTCGGCCGGTTTCTCGACGTTGCCGGCGCCGCCAAATTGGACAAACCGCCGTCTTCAAGAGTACGACTTAGGCGAAGTCGGAAGTATTCATTGCCGAGTACGGCAGGGAAGTACTGCGTACTGAGTGCAGTAAAAAGTACTTCGTACTGAAGTAAACGTACTTCAAACTTCAAACTTCAAACTTCCGACTCGTTCATGCATGACTCCTTCGTCACCGCTCGGCTTACGGCCGAACGACTCCGCCCCGAGCACCGTGACGCGATTCACGCCATGCATCAGGATGCGGAGCAGATGGTGTGGTTGGGCGGCGTGCGAACCGAAGCGCAAACGGCCGCCTACATGGTCCGCAACCTCGCGCATTGGGACCTGTATGGCTTCGGCCTTTGGCTGCTGAGGGACGAAACCCACCAGGTGGTCGGCCGCGTTCTCTTGCGGCATCTCGACCTCACCGGGGTCGACGAAGTAGAGGTGGGCTATAGTTTGTACCCTGCCTGGTGGGGACTCGGTCTGGCGACGGAGGTGTCGCGCGCCTGTCTCGATCACGCGCAGCAGACACTCAAGCGCTCATCGGTTGTCGCGCTCACCGTGCCGCAGAACCTCCGCTCGCAGCGCGTGCTGACCAAGCTCGGCATGCGCTTCGAACGCGACCTCCAACACGATGGGAAACCGCACGTGCTTTTTCGCACCCACCCTTAGTGGTCGTGTTTGGAAGTTCGATGACGTATTTCGCGCGCGCTGGAGCGCTGGGTGTTCGGAGTTCAGCGTGCGAGCAGGCTGGCCAAATCGTGACGTGTGTATTTCCAGTCGAACGGCTTGGCGTTTTGCCGACAGCGGTCGCCGAATGCCAGGATGCGATCCTCGAGGTCGAAGAGCGACGCCGCGTCGTTTGGCGTGAGCACCTTGCGCTGCACGATCGAAAAGTAGATCTCCATCTGATTGAGGCAGCTCGCATGAATGGGCAGGTGCA
>JANOKE010000180.1:0-1213 GCA_031419135.1 Gemmatimonadaceae bacterium | reverse complement strand
GCGTTGGAATTCTCCGATGCGGTCTATGGCTTTGGCGCAGGGATCTTCTTCATCGGTTACTTCCTGTTCGAAGTGCCCAGCAACCTGATCCTCGAGCGCGTTGGTGCGCGCGTGTGGATTGCCCGCATCATGATTACCTGGGCGGTCGTTTCGGCGGCCTTCGCATTTGTAGCGGAAATTCCCTGGGGGCCACTGCCCGCGCTGTTTGGTCTGCCGCGCGTGGAGTTCAGCTTCTACGCGCTCCGTCTGTTGCTGGGTGTGGCCGAGGCCGGATTCTTCCCCGGCATCATCCTTTATCTCACCTACTGGTTTCCAGCGGCGCGACGGGCGCGCACGGTCGCACTGTTCATGACCGCGATCGCCGTCGCCAATGTTGTCGGTGCGCCACTCTCGGGCGCGATCATGCAGTACATGGACGGATGGGCAGGTTGGGCCGGCTGGCGGTGGCTATTCGTCGTGGAGGCGGTTCCGTCGCTGATCGCGGGCATTGGCGTGCTGGTGTGGCTACCCGATCGTCCTGCCAACGCGCGCTGGCTGAGCGTGGAGGAACAAGCGGCAATCACACGACGGATCGCGGCGGACGACGAGTCCCGTATGCACAGCGGCCATCGACACGGAGTGCGCGCGGCATTTTCCGATGGCCGCGTATGGGCGCTGGCCTTCGTGTACCTCACCGCCGCGTTTGCGCTGTATGCCACGAACTTCTGGATGCCAACGCTGGTCCAGGAATTTGGAGCCGAGCGCACCGACTATGTCACCGTGGGCCTGATCACGATGATTCCCTGGGGATTGGGGGGCATCGCGATGGTGGTGGTTGGCTCCCACTCCGATCGTACTGGCGAGCGTCGATGGCATGTGGCGGGCTCGCTGCTGGTCACGGCGCTGGGATTGGTCGTCCTCGCTGGCGTGGGACACACCGCCGTGTGGTCGGTCGTGGCGCTGTCGTTGGTAACGTGTGGAGTGCTGTCGATGATCGCCACCTTCTGGGCCCTGCCCACCGCATTTCTGCCGCCGACCGCTGCCGCTGCCGGCATCGCGTGGATCAATTCGGTTGGCAATCTGGGGGGACACTTTGGCCCCGATCTGATTGGGCGAATTCGCGACGCGACCGGCGCATCGTCGAATGCGTTCGTCGTGTTGGCGATGATGGCGACTGCGGGGGCGCTGGTGACGCTCTGGGTGGCGCGTACTAAGAGCAACGGAAAGGGTTGAG
>JANOKE010000179.1:0-1399 GCA_031419135.1 Gemmatimonadaceae bacterium | reverse complement strand
GTGCGCGTGGGCAGCGGCACATACCGATCCCGGCCACCTTTCCCGGCGCGCACATGGATGACCATGTGCGCCCGATCAATATCGCTCGTCCGGAGCGTGATCCCCTCCGTCAGCCGCAGGCCGCACGAGGTGATCAACGTCGGCGTCATCCGCGCCTGCGCATCGCGCACGGCCACCAACAGCTGATGCACCTCCGCGACCGCGAGCACATTCGGCAGGGTGTGGCGTTTGGCCGGCCGCACCAGGTCGAACAGGTGCCACGTGCGGTGCAGCGTCACTTCATAGAGAAAGCGAATGCCCGTGCGATACACCACCAGCGTGCTGCGCGACACGTGGCGCTCGGACACCAAGTGCACGAAGAAGACCCGCAACTCGGCTTCCGTCAGCGTATCGAGCGTGTCGGCCGATCGCGCAAAATATGTCGCCAACCCCATCACCGCGCCGCGATACGACTGCTGGTCTTCGGCGCGTACCCGCGCAACCGCATGTCCTCGACCATCCGCTCCGTGAGCGTCTGCATCTGCGCCTCCGTCAACAAGAGAAGTAGGACCTTCTCCCGCGACGTTACTGATGCCATCGCCTACACAACAGGACGGCCCTCCCGAGGAGAACCGTCCTGAACCACACTACCGCGCAGCGGTTTAGTTCAACGCTGGCTTCTGCTGCGAGCGGTCAAATAATCGCGAGCGTAGCGAGCATCCATTATCCGCTCGTCTGCAGCAAGCATAGTTAGACATCCGCAACGCGAGCAGTTCCTCAGAGGGACTTAATGAGCCGCTCGTAGTCCTCGTGCGATCCGATCCACGACCAAACGACGGTGTCGCCGATCAACGTGCCGAGGGCGCGGTATCCGAGGCCGATGCGCACCGAATACACCGGCGGTGACGGGTGAACGGCTTTGAATCGCAGCCCGCGATGGGACGGGTCCTGTTGGAACCGCCGGTACGCCTCTCGCGCCTGCGCCCGCACGTGGGGCGGCAGCTTGGCAAGGGCGGCGCGAAATCGGGCGGTCGTTCGCGACCGCAGCGTCGGAGCGGTCAGAGACGGTCTGGGTCGAGCGCCTCTGTCCGGCCGGCACTGTGCTCGGCCGAGGCTTCGTCAGCGAGCCGAGCCAGCACGTCCGGCCGCGTCGCAATCGCGGCATCGATTGCCTGTTCCGACGCAAGTTCGGACAGTAGCGCACTCGCGAGGGCGTTCTGTTCAGCCTCAGGCAGCTCGGCCGCAGCCGCAAATGCTTCGTCGAGGAGTCGAGTCATGTGGGAGTGTCGGTTTGTTCCTGAATCTATGCTGCCCGGGATCGAAAGTGCCACGATGGACCCGTGATTCGTCCTGCCTGGGTAGTGGCGACGCCTTCGACATGGCCGTCGTTACGCGCAATGCATGGGTGGAATGTCTAACG
>JANOKE010000178.1:0-13067 GCA_031419135.1 Gemmatimonadaceae bacterium | reverse complement strand
CACCAACCGGCAAATGAGCGCGCCCTTGCTGCCATAAACCCGCGCTACGAGCCCTGGATAATTTCCCACCGTCACGAAGCTGGTCTGGATAGATCCAATGGCGCCGCTGTCGAACTCACCGATAAATATGTCGCCGTCGTCGATATTCATGCGCATCATTGTGCCCGTGGCGCGCACCATGCGCTCGGGGATGAAGTTCTTCATGGTCCCCACAACGGCCTTGAAACGACTCCCCATGAACAAATGCCCGAGATCCATGATCGGCGCGCCGTACCCTTCCAGCGACGACACCTGGATGACCGACTGATCGGCCTCGTGATCCACCTGCCGCAGCGGATTTTGCGGGTCCAGCCACTGTGAGTTCTGCTCGTACCCGTTGAAGATGAACGGGGTGCCCACAAATCCGTCGTCGATGAGCTCATTCATGTACTGCATCGCCGGACTGTAGCGAAACGTGAACCCCAACTTGGTCTTGAGCCCCTTGGCGTGGGCCAGCGCGGCCGCACGACGTGTTTCCTGGAAATCGTACGCCACTGGCTTTTCGCACAGCACATGCTTGCCGGCGTTCAGCGCTGCCATAGCCAGTTCGAAATGCGTGGCACTTGGCGTACAGACATCAATAAGATGAATGTCGTCGCGCGCAATCAACGCCTCGTGCGAGTCGTACACGTTTGGAATACCGAACTCCGCCGCAAAGTCGCGGGCCCGCTCAACCACCGGATCGGCAATCGCCACCAACTCGCAACGGGGATCACGCGCGTACCCCGGCAGGTGCGCAAAGCGGGCCCACGCGCCGGCACCCAGCACGCCAACTCGAACCTTTCCCAGAACACTCATCGCTGACGGTGCCTATTGAATGACGGAAGCCGTGTTGCCCGGGAGCAGCAGTTGCCGATGCGCCCATATGGGCGCAATCCCGTTGGTGAGAATGCGTTCGTGGAACGCGCGCAAATTGAACGCAGCACCTTGAGCGGCTTGTACGTCGCGGCGCAACGTCAACAGGCCTCGCTTGCCCAAAAAGTACCCGCCGTAGGTGGGATCATACGTTGCCCGTTCCGCTTCGCGACGTGCCGCGGGTGTGGCCACGTACGCCTCACGCTCGAAGCACGTTTGCGCCTGCGCCAGCGTCCATTCCCGCCGATGCACCTTGATCCCCGACAGTAACCGGCAGATGCGCGTGAGCGCATCACTCACCTGCGCCAACTGATAGCGTGGGTCGCTATTGGCGTACCCCTGCTCCACCACCAACTGCTCGGCGTAGTGCGCCCAACCATCCTGACCCGATGACGGCTGCGGAAACGGGTTCAACCCGATCCAGATTCGACGCACTTTTCCCGGCGTCTTACGCATGAACTGCGAATGCAGCCAGTGCCCCGGCATCGCTTCGTGCGCCGAGGTGTTGGTGAGCGACGCGTAATTGAATCGCTCCAACCACGCTTCCTGCTGCACCACCGGCTGATCGGCGCTCGCGTCGGTGATGTAGTAATAGCTCTGCACCGGTGTGCGTTCCAACGGCGGTGACGCATGCATGGAGGCGAAACCCAAATCAAAGGGCTGCGCCGCGGCGACGATCACACGTTCGCCGGTGGGCACCGTTACCAACCCCTTGGCGCGCACAAACGTGGTGAGTGAATCCACGATGGCCTGCGCCGCCGCGATCACCTGGCCGCGTTTTGGATGATTGCGGCGTACCTCCTGCCATACGGCCAGCGCGTCGCGTCCCGGTGCCATCCGCGCGGCGGCGGCACGGAAGTCGGACTGCCCCTTCGCCAATTCGCGTTCGCCAATTCGCACCAAGGTATCCAACGGCAGATCGATCAGCTCTTCCGCCCGGTACCGACGCGCGACCGCGTCGCCACCAATCACGAAGTCGCCACTCGCCTTTGGTACCACGTCACGCTCAAGCCACGCGACATATGCGTCGAGGGGCGGGCGGGCCGCAGCCAATGCGCGTTGGAGGGAGTCCATGAGCGGTGTGCCGCGCTGTGAGGCGAACGCCAGTGCCACGTCGTTGGCCAACATGCCCGACGCACCCTTCATCATCACGGCGCCGCGTTCGGCAAACAGCCTCGGCGGGCTCGTCACGTTGACGCGGGCGGCCTCCAGCAAGCTCGGCACGCCAGCCAGCTTCGTGATGATCCGTCGCATCCGCACCGGTGCCGGCGCATACTCCATCGTCATCAGATTGTGTACGCCATCCGACAACGCCGACGCGTACAGCATTGGATTTCGCCGCCAGTTCTGCAGAGTCTCCTGTTCCAGCAGCCAGCCATCGATGACGCCGTCCAGAATCTTCTGGTCCACGCGCTCGTCGGCCGTGAGTCGCGCCGGCAGAAACGCGCGCAATCGAGTGCGGTCACGCTTGAGTTCCGCAATCTCACGCTGGATCGCACCAGCAGCGAAGTCGTCAAGCGTTCCATCGAACTCGTGAATCCCGTTCCCGGCGGCAATCGACGGGTGTCGACGTGCAAAATCGAGCAAATACTGGTCGACGAAGGCGGCGAAGGCGGGTGTCGCAGCAGGTGCGATGGGCGCTTCATGCGGCCACGTCATGGCCAGCACCGCAAGCAACGCACTACCGGCCGCGATCAGGTTACGAATAGGTGAGATCATGTCGGTAGAAGCTGCGCACCAGTACCATTCCCGGCAACCACCTCGTAGCGTCACTGTCGCACGCTCGTGCACGAAATTGGCTCGCGCGTCCCATCGTCAAACGGTGCCCAATGATCGACCGAATCGCTCCAATCCACGGCGCCCTCCGCGTCCTCTGCGGGTCATCCCTGCTGTTCGCCGCCGCGAGAGCGCATGCCATTCAGCCGACACCTCCTCGCTGGAAAGGGACCGTCGATCTGACCATCGGAGGAACGAACGCCGTCGATGGTGCCGACTTCGGACAGATTTCAGGACTTACCGTCGATGCCGCAGGTCGGATCTTCGTCGCCGACGCCCAGGATTCCCAAATTCGGGTGTTCTCGCCCCGAGGCGCGTTGGTCACTCGAATCGGTCGCATGGGCTCGGGCCCGCTCGAGTTCAAACAACTCGCTACCATCGCCGTCGGTCCCGACGGCTTGTTGTGGGTTCGGGACGAGGGCAACGCGCGAATACTGGCCGTCGACGTCTCCAAAACCCCCGCGTCAACCGCGCGAACGATCCCACTCAAGGAGTTCACTGGCGGCAGCCGCCTGCCTATCGTCTTCGAACCCGGTGGCACTCAAGTCGACGAGACCATCTGGTTTGATCAGGCCACGGCAGGCTTCCGTCCACTTCGCGTGCGGCGATCAGCCACGGGTGACGTATTGCGCGTCGATACGCTGGCGATTCCAATTGGCGCCAACGTCGGCGTACACAAGGTGACGAAAATTCAAAAGGATGCAGCGGGTAAACAGATTGGCGTCTCGCAAGGGTACTTCTGGCAGCCGTTTGGCCCGCATTGGCTTCGTGCGTATGGTCCCGGCGGTGTACGGGCCGACGCCGTGGGCTCGAAATATGAAGTGAGAGTCTTCGACGCCGACGGACGCATTGTGCAAACGCTCAAACGCACGGTGCCGCCGGTAACGCTCTCATCCGCCGAACGCCGAAGCGCCGACAGCACGATCAACGCACAAAAAACCGATCTGCCCTTTGGCGTTCCGTCGTCTAAACCGCCGATCGAGGGTTTGGTCTGGGCACGCACGGGCGAGCTGTGGGTCGAGCGATCTCACCTCGACGGCCGGCCGCGCGAAGCGGACGTGTACGATCGGAACGGACGTTTGATCGCCATCGCCGAGTGGCCCGCAGTTATTGATCTGCTCAGCGGCTTTCCGTCGATCAACGGCACCACGGCAATCGCCATGCACAGCGGAGACGAAGGCCTCGAAAGCATCGTCCGTCTCCGCTTCCGCTGAGCCCTACTTTCCCCTGGTCGCTTCCCAGAGTGTCGGATAGTGCTTCTTCAGCGCCTCGATCTTCGGCAGATCGTTGTACACGATATACGGCTGCGTCGTGTGGCTGTACAGGTAGTTCTGATGATACGCCTCAGCGTCATAGAACTTGTCCAGCGCCGCCACCTGCGTCACGATAGGACCACGATACGCCTTCGCCGCCGTCATCTGCGCGATAGCATCGGTAACGGTTTTCTGTTGCTCCGCGCTGGCAAAGAATACCGCCGAACGGTACTGCGTCCCCACATCGGGGCCCTGTCGATTGAGCTCAGTGGGATCGTGTGCGACGGTGAAGAACACCTTGAGCAGCGTCTCGTACGACACCACCGACGGATCAAAGGTGACTTTCACGGCCTCGGCGTGCCCCGTGCGACCGCTGCTCACGGATTCGTAGTCGGGGTTCACCACCTTGCCACCGGCATAGCCAGAGACCACCGCCTTCACACCCTTGAGATGCTCAAAGACAGCCTCCACACCCCAGAAGCAGCCGCCGGCAAACACTGCCGTTTGCATCGCAAACGGCGCCGCAGGCTTCATGGCCGTCTGCGCGGAGAGGCTTGCCACTACGATGGACAATGCCACCATACTCGATCCCAGAACGCTCGCGGTACGACGCACGTGATGTCTCCGAAAGAGAATGAACTGCCATCCCTCCTCGCCTACATATACATGTACGCCGTCCGGAGTTCCCTGGATCCCCTCCGCGAACCCTGCGCACCCTGCGGTAGATCGTCAACCGCAGTACCCCGTTACTGTGCTCGCCGAAACACCCGGACCCTCCCCGCAAACCCTCATCGGTGACGGTACATTCGCCGTATGCCACCAAGTCCGCTCACCCGCCTGCGAAAGCTATGTCTGGCCTTCCCGGAATCGCACGAACAGGAAGCGTGGAGCGCGCCCACCTTTCGCGTCCGCAACAAACTGTTCGCGATGTACGCGAGTGCTGCTAACCATCACGGCGGCGGACGACCCGCCGTCTGGATCAAGGCGGCGCGAGAGAATCAGCAGTTCATGATACACGCTGCTCCCGATCGGTTTTTCGTGCCCCCCTACGTTGGACCCAGCGGCTGGATTGGTGTGTGGCTCGACCACACGCCGAATTGGAGCGAGATTCGTGCGCTGCTCGAAGACGGCTACCGGCGCACCGCACCCAGGCGCCTCCTCGTCGTGCTCGACGCGACCACCACGCGGGCCCCGTAATCTCAGCGCGGTTCGCGCAGTCGAATCAGTCCTTCCTGCGCCACCGAGGCGACCAGCGCGCCCGCCTGCGTGAAAATCTGCCCGCGCACGAATCCCCGTGCGCCGGCGGCCGACGGGCTGTCCATCACATACAACAACCACTCATCGGCCCGAAACGCCCGGTGCATCCAGAGCGAATGATCCAACGAGGCCATCTGCAATCGGGGATCGCGGTACTCGACCCGGTGCGGCGTCAAACTTGTGGGCAGGAATCCATAGTCCGAGGCGTACGCAAGGATGGCCTGATGGACGATGATGTCGGTCGGGAGTTCGGCCACCACGCGAAACCACGCGGCTCGCGCCGGCGCACCGTGCCGCCAGTCATGATCGGTCCATGGCACTATCCGGAAGTCGATGGGTCGGTCCTGCGTAAGCACCGCGCGAAGTGACGCCGGCAGGTGCTCCACTTTCTCCCGCAGGACTTCAAGTTCGTTGCGAAGCGTTTCCGGCGGCGGGACCTCCGGCATTCCCCCCTGATGATCCAGTCCCGACTCGGCCACATGAAACGACGCCGACAGATGAAAGATGGCTTCACCATGCTGGATGGCGGTTACTCGACGGCTGGTGAAGCTGCCGCCGTCACGAGGGCGGTCAACAAAGAAGACGATGGGCGCCTTGAGGTCTCCGGCGCGCAGGAAGTACCCATGCACCGAATGCGCTTCGCGCGCCTCCTCCACCGTGCGCCGAGCGGCGACGAGTGCCTGGGCAAAGACCTGGCCACCGAAAACCCGACCAGTGCCGAGGTCGCGATTCTGCCCGCGATAGATGTTTACCTCGAGCGCTTCCAACTCGAGCAGCGAAACGAGGTCGGCGACGATGGGCATTGGGGATGGAGTTGGACACGCGCAAGGAGAATTGCGGCTGGAGACTGGAGACAGAAGACCGGAGACGGGAGACATCCTGCCGACGTCTCGTCGTTGGCCTCTCATCTTCGGTCTCGCGTCTTCCGTCTTCCGTCTTATAATAATGCATCCTCAACCCTCCTCGAAATGCACATGCGACTGGCCGCTACAAAGGTCGGGAAGTAGTTGACCCCCGCGACGAACTCCGCCACGATGGTGCCATCGGCATTGCCGTCGGCCGTCTGGGTCCTTGTGCCGACGATGCCGTCGGAGGACGAGCATCTGCAATACTATGGCGACTTCGAACCGGGGCGGGAGGAGTTCGCCCGCGCATTCGACGCGCTGGGACTCCCGTGGCGATGGCAGCCCGTCAGCATGTCCACCATTGAACCCTGCGTCCAGGCCATGCAGCACGCCGGAGTCGCCTGCGCGATCAATCTCTGCGATGGCGACGAACTGCAGGGTGTGCCGGGGCTCTCCGTGATTGACGCGCTGGAGCGCGCCGGCATTCCGTATACCGGTTCCAATCGCGCGTTCTACGATTTGACAACCTCGAAGATCGATATGAAACGCGCCTTCGAAATCGCCGGCGTACCCACGTCCCCCTGGTGCGTCGTTGAACCAAAACAACTCGATTGGGAGGCACCGTTTCAACGCCCAGGTCGTCCACTCATCGTCAAGCCGGCCGTCTCCGCGGGAAGCCTCGGCATCGGTCTCGAAAACGTGGTGCACACGCCAGCCGACCTGGCGGTGCGCGTGCAGGCACTCGCTGAAGGCTATCGTGGCTGGGATCTCATGTCGGGCGGCTTGATCGCCGAAGAATTCGTGGTGGGCCGCGAGTACACCACGTTTATTGTCGGCGACCACAATGATCTGCGACATCGGCGTGTGTATCCACCAGTGGAACGCGTTTTCAATGGGGCGTTGCCGACTATGCAGCAGTTCCTGTCGTTCGATCGGCTTTGGGAGTTCCACGACACCGAGTCGCCGCTGCCGGAGGGCGAGAACCTGTGGGAATATGCGCGTATTCGTGCGTCGCAGGCCGCCGCGATCAAGACCGTCAGTTGGGACGCATACGTGGCCGTTGGCGGTGTGGGATACGGTCGGGTTGATCTACGCGAAGATGCCGAAACCGGCGAGCTGTACGTGCTGGAAGTGAACGCCCAGTGCGGTCTGTCCGAAGACGAAAACTTTACCTCCATCGGGGCCATCTTGCGATTCGCCGGTGTACCGTACCACGCCCTGGTCGAGCAGCTGCTGCGACACGCGGAACGACGGCACCGTCGCCAGCAACGGGCGCGCCGGGTGGAACTGAACGTGGCGCAACGAGTCGCATGACCGCTGGCTTCAAAGTATGCGTGCTGCAGCCCGATTACCGTGCATCGATCGTCGACTATCGCCACTACGATCCGCCCCGCGATCTCGCACCGCTGCTGCCGTACGCCACCGTCCATCACGTATTTCTCGACAAGCGCACGGTCTTTCGGCAACTGCAGGAGTGTACCCGCGAAGGGTACGACATCTACGTCAATCTGTGCGAAGGCTACCTCGACTGGGATGTGCCGTCGGTCGATGTAATCCACGCGCTGGAACAGTTGAGCCTCCCCTACACCGGCCCCACGCCTGAGTTGTACGACCCGGCCAAGCCGATGATGAAGTACGTCGCGTTCGCCGCCGGCGTCGCGACGCCACGTCATGTGGTCGTGTCGAGTATCGGCGACGTCACCGCGCGGGTGACCAACGCGTCCAACCCGCTCCGCTTCCCGTTGTTTGTCAAACCGGCCCACGCCGGTGACAGTCGGGGTGTCGACGACAACTCGCGTGTCGAAACGCCCGACGCGCTTGCCCGCACCGTGTCACGGTGGCTGCCCGAATTCCCGTCCTTGCTGGTCGAAGAGTACATCGATGGTCGGGAGTTCACGGTGCTGGTTGCCGCCACCGCCAACGGTGGCGTGCGCGCCTTTCGCCCCGTGGAATACGACTTCGGTGACGGCGTGCATTTTAAGACGTACGCATTGAAAACGTCCGCCCTGCACCCCAACGCGAATCGCCCGGTGACAGACGACGTGCTCGCGAACCAGCTCCGCGACGCAGCGGTTCGGATTTTCCGTGGATTCCGCGGTATTGGCTATGCGCGGCTCGACTTCCGTCAGGATACCGACGGCGCGTTGCATTTTCTCGAAATCAATTTCACCTGTTCGCTGTTTTATCCCAAAGGTTTGGAAGGCTCGGCCGATCATATCCTGCGTTTCGACGGCACGGGCCCGGCGGCGTTTCTGGAGTTGATCGTCGCCGAGGGAATCGAACGCCATCGGCGCCGGCAGCCCGTCACGGAAATGCGCGGCGATTCCATCGCGGGCTACGGCAGCTTTGCACTCCGCGCGTTCGTCGCAGGCGACGTGGTATTTCAGGGCGAAGAGCGCCCCCTCAACGTCGTCACCCTGCCCCACATTCAGCAACACTGGACCGCCGAGCAGCAGTTGGAGTTCCGTCGATACGGATATCCATTGAGTCACGGCGTGTACGCGCTCTGGTCGGACGATCCCACACTGTGGCGACCGCAGAACCACTCCTGCATGCCGAACACCGCGTTTCGCGGACTCGATGTGATTGCGCAGCGCGCTATCGCCACTGGCGACGAGCTGACGCTGGACTACAGCGCCGCCATGAACGAGGTGAGCGAGCCTTTCGACTGTCGGTGCGGCTCGCCAAACTGCCGCGGTCGCATTGCGGGGACTCCTGGCAACTCGGTGACCGAGCGAACACGGCCGAGCGACCCATGAACATCACGCGGTCGCCGATTCGCGTTGTGTTGCGCGAATATCGGCTGCCGCTGGCGCTCACCTATGTGCTGTTCGGGCTGGAAATGCTGGGCGTGCTCGCGCGCCCCTACTTTCTCGGCGCTGCGGTCGATGGCCTGCTGTCGGGCCATTTGGCGGGGCTCATGCAACTCGTGGGTGTGCATCTGACGTGGCTGCTCATCGGCGTGTTCCGGCACGTTTACGATACGCGCACGTTTTCCAGCGTGTACACCACGTTTATTACCAGACTGCTCGATCGCTCCTCAGTGGGCGTTGACGTGTCCCGGAGAAGTGCCTACTCATCACTGTCGCGCGAAGTCATCGAGTTCCTGCAATACGATCTCATCTACGTCATTGAAGCCGTGTACAATATACTGGGCTCATTGATCATTCTCGCATTCTACGATCGGACCGTCGTGGCGATCTGCCTCGCGGCCCTCGTGCCCGTCAGTGCGCTCAGTCTCGTGTACGGCAAGCGCACCGCGATGCTGAATATGCGAAAACACGATGAGCTCGAACGCCAGGTGCATATCATCACTGCCGACGAGCCAGCGCGTATTCGGGATCACTACAACAACCTGCGTCACTGGCAGGTCGCGCTCTCCAATCAGGAGGCGTGGAATTTCGGTGCCAATGAAGTGATTGTCATCCTGGTGCTCGCCGCGTCGCTGTATGCGTCCACCGCCCTTGGTGGAAACGTTCACCAGGCCGGCGCACTGATCGCGCTGTACAGTTACGTTTTGCGCTTCACCACCGGTCTGGACACCATTCCCTACATCATCCAGCGTCTGGCGGCGCTCCGCGATATTTTGCGTCGTGTCAATCGTGTCGAAACGCCTGTGACTCCCTGATGCGCATCGCACCCGCCGATTTCGCTCGCTCCAGCGCTCGCTCCTGCGCTCGCGTGGCGCGCTGCCTCCTTGCGCTGAACCTGTCGGCCTGCGTCGGCTCGGGGCCGCGCCCGTCGTCGGCAACCCCCGACTCACCGCTCGTTGCCACCCTCAGTGACACACGCCGCGCCCTCGGCGTGTGGACGCTCGATCTGGCCGCCGACTCGGCACGACAAATTGTCGTCGACCGAGAGCCGGGACAATATCTCGGGCATCCCACGACTGTGCTGCTCGAAGACGGTCATACGATGCTGGCCTCTTACCCGCGCGGCCATGGCGCGGGCGCCATACAACTCAAGCGCAGTGTGGACGGTGGCCGAACGTGGAGCGGCCGCCTCTCGGTGCCCGATAGCTGGGTCACGTCGCAAGAGACGCCCACCATTCATCGCGTGGTCGACGCGCGCGGCCGTCGGCGTCTGATTCTGTTTTCCGGGCTGTACCCCATTCGGATGTCGGTCTCCGCCGACGACGGCGTGCACTGGTCGGCACTCGAGCCGATTGGGAATTTCGGCGGCATCGTCGCCATGGCATCGGTGGAGCGTCTCACGAACGGCGACTACCTCGCGCTCTTTCACGACGACGGGCGGTTCATCGCCGGCAGCGGCAGGAAAGGTGGTCCGTTTGTCGTGTACAAGACGCTGTCGCATGATGGCGGATTGCATTGGGATGCGCCCATCCCCATTGCGTCGCGCATCGACATCGACTTGTGCGAGCCAGGGTTGTTTCGGTCGCCAGACGGGAAGAGACTGGTTGTGTTGTTGCGCGAAAACCGCCGAGCACTCCCGTCGCACCGCATCACGTCCAATGACGAAGGAGTCACGTGGAGTGCGCCCGTTCCCGTCTCACCAGCACTGACCGGCGACCGGCATGTCGCCACCTATCTCGCCGACGGTCGGCTGTTTGTCACCTTTCGCGACATGGCCCCCGAGAGCCCCACCAAGGGGGACTGGGTGGCCTGGATTGGCACGTATGACGAACTGCTGCGTTCTACCTCTGCAGGATACCGCGTTCGGTTGATGGACAACACCGACCCATGGGATGCCGCATATCCCGGTCTCGCTCGCCTTCCCGATGGAAGCATTGTGACGGTCACGTACGGCCACTGGACCAACGGCGCACCACCATGGATCGCCTCCATTCGACTGCAACCCGCCGTACTCGATCGCACTTTGCGTCACCTTCTGCCAAATCGCTGATGATGAAAAAGGCGCTTGGTCTGCTGGCATTCGTCGTACTGGCGTGGATCGTCCTCCGTTCGCCGATCGCGAGCGTCCAGCCCACGACGGCGACCGCGACCGCCATTCCCTCCGCTCAGGCGCCTCCATCGCGCGTCCAGCCGGTGGAGCAGCACTCGACCGTCGGGTTCCGGTCGCGAGCCCGTCTCGAAGAGCACTTCCAGAAACACGGCAGCGAATTTGGCCGGGTCTCCATCAGCGAGTATCTCGTCCTGGCGCAGACGCTCCGTGACGCGCCGGCCGGAGGAGACGTCCTCGAACTGGTGCGCCCATCCGACGGCGTGGTCTCGCGCTTCAACCGGGCGAGCGGCGCATTCCTGGCCGCTGACGCGAACGGCACCATTCGCACATTTTTCAAGCCCAACGACGGCGAAGCGTATTTCCGTCGACAAGCGAAACGACGGCCCTCGCCGTGAGCCACCTGCAATGAGTGCTGCGCCATGAAGGACTCCACCCATACGAATGTGCCAACGCTCCCCATGCTGGTGGAACGGTGGGGTCAGATCGTCGACGAAATCGAGCGCGGCTATACCCTCACGTTCGACGACTACCTCAACGACGTCGATCTGCGCCATCTCATCGCCCGCAGCATCCGCAACGTGCCGCCAGGCCTTCGCGAGCAGCTCGCGCCGCTGCGCGCGGAACTCACCGCAATGGACACGCGATTCGTCGCGGTGACCGAGCCCAGCGACGGCTGTATCTGGGGCGAGGCCAACGCGGAAGACGAAGGATGGTCAGCGGACGGGGAGTGGTGGTATTTCAGACAACCGATGGACCGTCCCGAAGACTGGTAGCGGGGTCGGTACGGGGGCGTTCCCTCCCCCCTTATCTTTCGGGGTTATGCCTCACAGCCCTGACCTCAATGAACAGATTCGCCTTGCCACCGCGCTGCTCGAATCGCTGGCCAAAGACCGCGCGCGCTTGCTCGACCTTGCCGAACCGGAGCGCACCCGCTTCCTGAAAGCCGCCGGCGAAGTCTCGCGCCCCGATGCGATACTCAGGCGCCAGATGGTCAAGGCCACCAAGCGACACAAGAAGGCCAGGCGTCAAGAGCACCTCCAGAACGCCGAGTCGCAGCTCAACAGCACCGGCATTCGTTCGCTCCGTCGCCAAACGGTGTTCACCACGCCTAACTACCTGCTGCCTGGCAGCGACGAACAAGGCACCGTTGACGATGCGGATTTTCGCGAGGCACTCGAGCCGCAACATTGCTACGTGTGCAAACGGTCGTTCGATGTGCTGCACCACTTTTACGATCAGCTCTGCCCCACTTGCGCCGCATTCAATTACGCCAAGCGCGGCGAATTGGCCGACCTCACCGGTCGCGTGGCGCTGCTGACCGGCGGACGTGTGAAAATCGGTTATCAGGCCGGCATCAAGCTGCTGCGCGCCGGCGCCCATCTCATCGTCACCACGCGCTTCCCGCGCGACTCTGCTACGCGGTATGCCGCCGAGGCGGACTTCGAGCAATGGGGCCATCGTCTGGAGATTTTCGGGCTCGACCTGCGCCACACGCCCAGTGTCGACGCGTTCTGTCATCAATTGAACCAAACGCACAACCGACTGGACTTCATCATCAACAACGCCTGCCAGACGGTGCGTCGTCCGCCCGGGTTCTATCGCCATATGATGGAACTCGAGACGGCCGCCATCGGCACCATGCCCGACCATGTGCGCCAGCTTCTTGGTGCGTACGAGGGCGTGCGCGCGTACAACATGCTGCCCGACAGCACCGGCTCGGCCAGCACCGATGTCGGCGTTGTTGCCACCAAGCGGTTGGCGGCGGTGTCGGGACTTACACACGCCGCCGAATGGTCGCAGGCTGCACTGCTCCCCGACGACGCCGCGCCACAGGCCCATCTCTTCCCGGAAGGACAGCTCGATCAGGACATGCAGCAGGTGGACCTGCGCGACCGCAATTCATGGCGCATGCTGATGGCCGACGTGCCTTCGGTAGAATTGCTCGAGGTGCAACTGGTGAATGCCGTCGCGCCGTTCCTGCTCAACGCGCGGCTCAAGCCCCTCATGCTGCGCACGCCCAATCGTGACAAACACATTGTGAACGTGTCTGCCGTGGAAGGCCAGTTCTATCGCAAGTTCAAAACCACGCGCCATCCGCACACGAACATGGCAAAGGCCG
>JANOKE010000177.1:0-1635 GCA_031419135.1 Gemmatimonadaceae bacterium | reverse complement strand
GCATCGATTCGTACGCTGCGTAACACCGATATTACGCCATCAATTGCACTGAGCTGGTGGGAGACTTGGCGCGAACTGGTGGGGGAGCGGAAGGAAGTTGAGCTCCCCCTGCGCCTTCTCGGTGCTGCGGCGCGCTATATGGATCAAAAGGACATCAGGCACTTGCTCGCGCTTCCTATCGAGGAACGCCGCATTGTCGAGCCACTGCTCGGACTCAAGTCCGATGTCGCCTTGCCCTGATTGCTGGCACCGCGCCTACCGTTTCGTCGCGCGTGGGTCGCGCGTAAGGCTCAGTGAAGGGATAAAGAACCACGTTGCGCGATGCGCGATGAAATCATCATACCCGTGTACCACACTCAGTTCGGGAAGCAGAACGAATGATGCACGCCGCAATTGGACACCGAGAAACGCACCGATGGTGGCGTTCTCACGATCGGCGTCGCGGGAAAGCCGCGCCACGGGGAGATAGCGGACGCCACCATAAAGCACGTTTCGTTGCGTGCTTGCACTGGAGACCAGTACGCTGAGCCCTCCCATGGCCAATGCACCGGCCTTGACCACGCCGCCCTCAACCTGTGCCGAAAGCGCCGCGCTCTGTGCCGCGCCAAGCACTCGATGCTTGTACGAGATAACGGCGCCGCTGATACCAGTGATACGGAGCCCGGCATCACTTCGATTTGAAATGCCAATGCGCGTTTCGGCATCGAGCATGGTGATCGGCGTTTCCGGCCACGAATCCAGCGAGCGATCTGCAAAGCTCGCCGCCAGACTGAACGTTGTCTGCTGCGCTCCACGTGGCACTATTGCCGCGGTAGACCCCATGGAGTAGGGCAAGCATCCGGCCGCAACGGTTGAGAGTCCGAGGCCGAGACTCAAACGGCGCGCACGTACCATTGAAAGCGTGCCCATGTTACTGGAGGCGAAGGCCGAAGGCGGACGAGTAATAGCGAAGCGTCGATCCGTTGAACAGCGTGAGCCAATTGCCGTTGACGCCCACGGTCAGGGCAACGCGCGGTGCGCCAACGGCTGCGCTCAGATGCAGCCGTCCTCCAACGCCAGCATGGCGGCTCGCGGAATAGAGCGTTGGGCCAAGCAGCGCTCGAAGACTGCTTCCGGACCGTCGGTATTCGTAGCCCGTTGAGAGCCCGAGATGACGGACAGTCGGCGCAGACGCGGCGCATTTCCCGGACCCCGATGGCGATACCGGTAGCGAGACATAGCAATTCTGGCCGGCATCACCGCGTATGCCAGCCGCAACGGCGAGCATCGGTCCGCGGCGCGCTGGTCGTCGAAGCCCCACGAGCAACTCTACGGCAAAGCCTCCGTCATTCACGTACGGCTCGCGACCGCCGCGGACGGCGCTTGCGCCCCCAGTGATATCGACCGAAATGCGTCGCTGCGCGTCGGAAGCCGGAGCGGCGACTTGCTGGCCGACGAGCTGTTTGGGCGAGAGCGCGGCGGCCACGATCAGCACTGTGAATACGAATTCGCGAGGTGATTTCAATGCGTGCCCGTGGTCAGCGGTCGATCATCCGCTGGGCGTGCTTGGAGTATCGCGCTCCATACGCCACCTTGAACCTCGGCTCGAAGAGGCACGGCCGTCTACTTTGAGTGCGGAGCAGGATGTGGTTCGCC
>JANOKE010000176.1:0-3971 GCA_031419135.1 Gemmatimonadaceae bacterium | reverse complement strand
CGAACCACCAGGTCAATCAGTACTACCTCTGCGCGACCGCGGTCATGGAAGGACAGGTGGTCCGTGTCCACTCTCCGAAAGCCCTCGAAGCGCGCAAGGGCGTTCTTGAGTTCCTGCTCATCAATCATCCGCTCGATTGTCCCATTTGCGATCAGGCTGGCGAGTGCGAATTGCAGGACTACACGTTTGCTGAAGGACGCGCCGACTCGCGGTACCGCGAACCAAAGCGCTTCAATCCAGTTGAGGACTTCGGCGGTGATGTGCTGTTCGTGCCGAATCGATGCATTCTCTGCACACGCTGCGTGCGCTTCATGACCGACGTGGCGCACGACCCCGTACTCAATGTGTCGGAACGTGGCGATCGCGCCGTCATCGGGAAGGCGGATGGTCACGACCTGACGAATGCGTGGGCGGGCAACGTGGTGGATCTGTGTCCGGTGGGCGCCCTGCTGTCGAAAGACTTTCTGAACAAGGCACGGGCGTGGGAACTTGATCGTGCACCCACCATCTGTACCGGGTGCAGTCAGGGCTGCAATGCGGTCGCTGAAACACGCGACAATGTCCTCGTGCGCCTGAAACCCCGATCGAACCACCAGGTCAATCAGTACTACCTCTGCGCGACCGGGCGGCTCGGGTATCGCGACTTCAACCGACGTGATCGGGCGGACCAGCCGCTCGTGCGTCGTGAAAACGCGTTGCAGGTTACCGACTGGGAGGAGGCCATCGCGACCACGGCTCAGGCGATCACATCGCGACGACTGGTTGTGCTCACGTCACCGAACCTCTCAAACGAATCGTTGTTCCTGCTGGCGCGTCTTGCCGTCTTGGTGCCGGGTGAGCGTGTCTTTCGCGTGGAGCGCGGGCCAGAGGCCGCGCTGCCGGGTGTCCCGGATCTGGCGTTGCGCGCCGAGCGCGCTGCCAACACCACGGGTGCACGGCTGCTCGGATGTTCCGAGGTCACCGATCTCGCCACGGTGTTGCGCCCCGGCGATGCGCTGCTGGTGGTCGACGATCTGTTGCGCGATGTCGATGCGTCACTGCTCGATCGCGCGTCGACCATTGTATACGTCGGCACGGCGCTACCCGAAGCGCTCGTCGCACGCGCCCACGTGGTTTTGCCGGTCACGAACATCGTTGAGGAAGAAGGCACCCTTACCAATCTGCGGGGCCGCGTCCAGCGATTCCTGCAGGCCAAGACGGCGCCAGGCATGGCGCGGCCTACCTGGTATGTGCTGGCCGACCTGTTGGCCGCGTGCGGCGGTGACGGTCAATTCGCTGTGCCGTCCGAAGTGTTTGGCGCGCTGGCGATGAATCATGAGGCGTTCGCGGGACTCGACTACGAATTGCTGGGACTGCGCGGCGCGCTGATCGGCAGCGATGCGTTGGCGTCCAGTGCGGTTCTGGTGTCGGCATGAACGAGCTGATGTCGCTGTTCCCGCGAGCGGACTCGCAGGTGACGCCAACGGCAATCGGTACTTTTGTCGCCGCCAGTGTTGTCAAGATCCTCGTGGTTTTTGTCTTGTATCTCGTGGGCGTAGCGTTTCTTACGCTGGCCGAACGCAAGCTCGCCGCCTGGATCCAGGATCGACGCGGCCCAAACCGCGCAGGACCCGGCGGCATTCTGCAGCCGGTTGCCGACGGACTCAAAAACTTCATGAAGGAAGAAACGAGTCCGGCGCTGGCCGATCGATGGCTCTTCCTCATCGCGCCGGCGTTGGCGTTCATTCCCGCGATGTTGACGTGGGCGGTGTTGCCCCTCGCGGCGCCGTTGCCCACGCCGTGGGGATTGATCGACATGGCGGTCGCCCCACTGCCCATTGGCTACCTGTTCACCCTCGCCATTTCGTCACTGGGCGTGTACGGGATTGTGCTCGCGGGTTGGTCGTCCAACAACAAGTACGCGCTGCTTGGGGGGCTGCGATCGAGCGCGCAAATGATCTCCTACGAGATCGCGATGGGGATGTCCACCATTCCCATCCTGCTGCTGGCGGGCAACGTGTCGCTGACGGCCATTGTTCAGCAACAGGTGCACATGGGATGGAACGTGTTCTCACTCACTATTGCCTGGTGCACGTTTTTGGTGGCGGCGTTTGCGGAGACCAACCGCCTGCCGTTCGACCTGCCAGAGGCGGAGTCGGAACTGGTGGCCGGGTATCATACCGAGTACAGCGGCATGAAGTTCTCGATGTTCTTCATTGCCGAATACGCCAACATGGCGACGGCGAGCGGTCTGATGGCCTCGCTGTTTTTCGGCGGCTGGGACATTCCGCTCACCGACTGGGACAACCGCGCGCCCTTCACGATCGTGAAGACGCTCGCCACGCTGGCGATGTTCGGCGCCAAGACCGGCGGCTTTCTCTTCCTGTTCATGTGGGTCCGCTGGACCTTGCCACGTTTCCGCTATGATCAGCTGATGTCGCTGGGGTGGAGCATCATGCTCCCCGTGGCCCTCGGATACATTCTCATCATCGCCGGCGCTACCCTTGGGCTCGATGCGCTCGGAGTCGCGCGCGGACCGTGGTACTCGTTAGCACTGCTGGTGCTGAATGTGGCGCTCCTGGTCGTGCTGCTGGCGTGGCTCGATCGCGGAAAACTCATCAGCCCATCCAGTGCCCGTGTCGGGCCGGCTGACCTTGCGCGCCTGCGGGCGCGTGGACTGGATCTGTCGCGGCGTCAACTCGCCGCTCCGACGCTCCTCACCGTGCCAACTGTGGAGACGCCCGACTGATGACGATTGGAGTGAAGGTGCTGAATCGTCCGCTCGCGCAAGTGAGCTACGTACGCGCGACGCTGAAAGGCATGGCGGTTACGTTCAAGCATCTGGTCGATCCGCACAAAGTCACCATGCAGTACCCGGAGACCAAGTGGGACCTGTCGCCCCGGTGGCGCGGGACGCACCGGATGCTCACGACGGAGGACGGCAAGTCGAAGTGTGTCGCCTGCGGTCTCTGTCCGACGGTGTGCCCGGCGAACTGCATCAAGCTCGTGCCAGGCGAGGACGAGGACGGCAACCGGTATCCGCTCGTGTTCGAGATCGACGAGTTCCGTTGCATCTTCTGTGGCTACTGCCAGGAAGTGTGCCCGGAGGAGGCGATCCACATGGGGCGGCACTATGAGAATGCCGAGTTCAACCGGTCGAGGTTCGTCTATGACCTCGAGCGCCTCACGGCGCAGACGCATCCGGTGAGCGAGCTCTGGGATCCCGCCCACCCGCGGGGAGAGTGAACATGAACAACGAGTTCGTGAACCTGTTCTACGGGTTCAACTTCTACCTGTTCGGGCTCATCGCGATCGCGTCGGCACTGTTGTTCGTGACGCGCAAGAGTCCGGTCGCCGCGGCGATGTGGCTCGTGAACGTCATGTTCTGCCTGGCGGTGCTGTACGTGATGCTCGACGCGCAGTTCATCGGTGCGATCCAGGTGATCGTCTATGCTGGCGCGATCATGGTGGTGTTCCTGTTCGTGGTGATGCTGCTCAACCTCGGGCACGCGAGTGAGGTGAGCGACATCCGAGGCAATGTCGGTCGCCTGGCCGGGGGATTGGTCGGCTTGGCGCTGCTCGCTGAGTTGATGGTCCTCGCCCGCGCACGCTTCCCCGATGCGATGACGCTCAAGGCGGCGAAGGGACTGGCGCCGGTGGATGTCACGGCCGGCGTGATCGGTCCGATCGCGGGGCCGCTGTTCAATCAGTATCTGCTCGCGTTCGAGCTCACTTCGATGCTCCTGCTCACGGCGATCGTCGGGGCAGTGGTGATCGGCAAGAAGCGGAGCCCCGATGCTCGCTGAGTCACTCGCGCTCTCGGCGCTCCTGTTCACGATCGGTGTGGTCGGTGTGCTCACGCGCCGCAACGCGATCATCCTGTTCATGTGCGTCGAGCTGATGCTCAACGCGGTGAACCTCTCATTCGTCGCGCTCTCCAGGCTCCACGGGGCCGGTGGCCAGGTGTTCGTCATCTTCGTGATGACCGTCGC
>JANOKE010000175.1:0-9295 GCA_031419135.1 Gemmatimonadaceae bacterium | reverse complement strand
CGCGATTCGCGAACGCACGCACGGAATCACCGGGCGGACCGAAGGGGCGCGCGGCGGCGATCAGGGTCCCGGCGGTGTCGAGCAGGAAGAAATTCGAAACCGGTGACGGCGCATCTGCGAGCGTGCGAACGAGTGCGCGCTCGTTCGTCTCACTCTGCGATGGATCGACCGACAGGGTTGCCGCGAGGCTCACCAGCAGTGCGTCGGCGGTTCGGATGCGCTCGTCGATGCGGGCCGCAGCGACTGTGGCCGCGCGTTCCACATCGCTCTTGAGCATCGTCCGCTCGTGACTCGCGTTCACTGACAATCGGTAAACGCCGAGCGCAACGAGTGGCAGTGCGCAGAAAAGTGCGAGGCCAACCAGGCGCAGCCGAATACTTCCGAATCGACCCATGGGTGTCAGGTTGGGCGGATCACCGGCCGAGCAACTCCGTTCCCGGTGGTATCGCGACTGCCATGCCCATGGCATGATACCCCTTGTCCACGTAGACGGTCGCGGCGGTAACGCCGCTGGCCAACGGACTCGCGAGGAACGCCGCCGTCGTCCCGACCTCCCAAGCGGTGAGCGTTTCCGGAAGTGGCGAGTTGGCCGTGCAGTACTTCACCATCGTTTCGATAATGCCGATTGCGCTGGCGGCCCTTGATGCGTACGGACCGGCGGAGATGGTGTTGACCCGCACGCCATACTTGCGACCTGCCTCGAACGCCAGCACCCGAGTATCGCTCTCCAGCGCGGCCTTCGCTGACGACATTCCACCCCCATAACCGGGCACGACGCGTTCGCTGGCCAGGTAGGTGAGCGAGCACACGGATCCTCCCGGTCGCATCATGGGACCGAGGTGCTGAAGCAGCGATACCAGGGAGAAGGCGCTGGCACTCGACGCCGCGAGATATCCGGCGCGGCTGGTCTCGAGCAGCGGCTTCTTCACCTCGGGACCGTTGGCGAGCGAGTGAAACAGGATGTCGAGTGGTTGCCCGCCGAAGTCGGACGCAAGATGCCGCGCGAGACCCGTAATGGAGAAGTCGCCGACCTCCTTGTAACGTTTGGACTCCCGCACGTCCTCGGGGGCTTCGTCGAGCGTATCATATAGCGCGTCGAGCGGATAGATCCGTTCGAAAGTGAGCAGCGTTCCGTCGGACATCAGGCGCGACTCGTCCATCTTTCCGCGTTCAAGCAAATTGAGGAAGATGTTGAGTGCGGGAGGCCAGGTTGCCACGCACACCGTGGCCCCTGCCTCCGCGAAGGCCTTGGCCACGGCAAAGCCGAATCCACCATCATCCGCCACGCCCGCAACGAGCGCGCGCTTGCCAGTCAGATCGATAGAGAGCATCGGGGTAATCTAGGCGCTCAACACGCAGCGCGGGCCAGTCGATCACGAACCGCGCTCCACTCGTCCGTCTGTGGGGGGGATTCAATGATCACCAGTGCTGCGTTGCGGGCATCGGCGACGTGCAACGCGGCATACAGCCCACGCGCATAGCCAACTGGGTTGTCGGGCATCGGGACAACCCAGTCTGTTGGGCGAAGCGCCAGCGCGTCGCGCACCCCAGGGTGTATCAGCAACGCCACGACGAGACCGTTGCGCAGGCTCGGGCGACATGAGGTGAGCGCAGCGGCGATTTCACCGGGATGTTCCAAATCGAAGAGCCAGGCGTCGGCCGAGGGGGCGTAGTGACGTTCGGACATGCCCGGGGATCGCTGACTCGGTGTGGTGTCGCCATCGATGGCAACGCGCGCGGCAACCTGCTCAACCGATCGCCGCAGCACTGCCGCGAGTTGTGCCGGTGTGATCATTCCCGGGCGCAACACGGTTGGCGATGTGCCGCACAGGTCGAGCACGGTGCTCTCAATCCCCACGTCGCAGGCACCTCCATCGAGAATGCACGACACTCTATCGCCGAGCGACGTGACGACATGCGCCGCCGTGGTTGGGGAGATCCGGGTGAACCGATTGGCACTGGGCGCGGCGATGGGTTGCCCCAACGCACGCAACAGGGCGAGGGCCACGGGATGCGCGGGGACGCGCACGCCGACCGCGTCAAGGCCGGCGGTGACAACGTCCGGAACGCTCTCGTGCCTGGGCAGCACGAGGGTGAGTGGGCCGGGCCAGAATGCCTCGGCGAGACGCTGCGCGTCGTCTGGCCAGATTGCGGTGAGTTGTCGCGCGGCCGCGGCGTCGTGCACATGTGCAATAACCGGATTCCATGCCGGGCGGCCCTTGGCGACGAAAATTCGACTGACGGCTTCGGCATCGAGCGCTGAGGCGCCAAGTCCGTACACTGTTTCCGTGGGAAATGCCACCAACTGGCCGTGCCTCAGCAGCGTGACGGCGTGCGCAATGATTTCCGGATCGGGATGAACGGGATCGACGTGGAAGAGCGTGTGCGACACGGACTATTGTCGATGTTCGATTGTGCGACGAGCCAGTCGGTCGACCAAGGTGGGCGAAATGAGCTTGAGCAGTCGGCCGGCTTTCCCCCGCCACGTCATCACGAGGTCGCGATCGCGACGGGCAGTGGCGCGGAGGATGAGTCGACCGCATTCGTCGGTGGGCATCGACTCGACTCGCGTGCGCTTATACGCGCGCTCCCCGAACGGCCGTCCGTCGGGCGCCAACGCGTGCACATTGATCTCCGAATACACGAAACCTGGATACACGACGGTCACACTGACGCCACTGCCCGCGAGTTCGATGCGCAAGGAATCGAAGAAGCCCGCCATCGCGTGTTTTGTGGCGGCATACGCGCTGCGTTTTGGCACGCCGACCAGCCCCGTCAGACTGGAGATCGCCACGAGCCGACCGCGTGAGCGTTTCAGGTGGGGGAGTGCGTGCGCGGTGCACCAGACGCTGCTCAGATAATTGACGCGCATCAACGTCTCGAAGATGGTCAAGTCGGTGACCTCTTCGAAGCGGCCACTCGCCCCGATGCCAGCGTTATTGACGAGGATGTCCAGCGTACCATAACGCAAGACTGCGGCTTCGACGACGTGCCGACACTCGCCTTCAACGCCGACATCGCCGACAACGACCAGCGCCTCGCCACCGCGTTGCCGACACTCATCGGCGACCAGCTCAAGACGCTCGCGATCGCGTGCAACCAATACGACCCGGGCACCTGCGGTGGCGAATTGCCGCGCGAGTTCGGCGCCGATGCCGCGCGACGCGCCCGTGATCAGGACGACACGGTCGGCGAACGCCGATGTTGTCACGGTAATCCGGTCTCATCAGGATCGCCGAGACCGCCGTCGCCCGACGTGGCAGCGTCAAATGGCGCATCAAGGATTCGCAGCGCTTCGCTGGCATCCCGCACACGGACCGCGAGCCGCACGGGATACAGGATATGCATGACCGGCAGCATGCCACCGGCATCGTCGCGCAACACGACCGCCGGAATATCATGGGCCTCCAGCACACTGCGTGCAACGAGTGCTTCCATCTCGTTGAGGTACTGCCGGATGACCATCATTGCCTGACCCATGTTGCGAACATATCGCGTACGGCACGCCATGGTGAGGGGTCGTTGGCTAGATTGCGGCCATGGCTGTGTCGTTCGGAATTTTCATTCTTGCAGAACTGCCGGGCGAGGCGGGCGAGCAGGTTCGCATCCTGCAGCAGCGCTATGACCCCAAGTTGGCGCGCCTCACCCCGCCGCACGTGACGCTGGCCGGTTCGTCGGGCGTGGGATCGATTCCGACAGATACGCCGGTCGACCAGATTCGTGAGGCGCTTGCGCCAATTGCGACCTCCACCGCGCCCATGTCGCTGGTGTTTCGCCCTCCCCACCGCTTCATGCAGACCGAAATCGTGTCACTGCCGCTTGATCCGCACGGACCGCTGCGCGCACTGCACGAACGTATCGCGCGGTGCGGACTGCCATTTCGTCGGGCGCGGTTTCAATTCTCGCCGCACTGCACGCTGAGTTTCTATCCGACACTGACGCCGCAGCACGAACGGGAATTGCTGGCGGTGCGCGTCGAGGTGCCGGCGCGCATCGAGCGGCTGCAAATCTATTTAACGCGCGACCCCCAGCCCTCGAGGAAACTGCTCGAGCTGGAATTGACGGGAAGGGCGGTGGTGTTAAGCGCCTAACGCGCCTCGGGCCGGATTTTGGCCACGGCTGCCGTGGCCTGTCGGAGCGACAGCATGGCCGACGCCTCGAGTTCATACTCGAACTTGAGGACACCAAGCTTCTCCGCGTCATGGTGCGCGAGCTGATGCGACGCCTTTTCGACAATGGAGTGACGACGTAGGTAGTCGCGCGCCGCGATAAAGAGTGCGTTGGCCCGCTGGCGCAATTCAGGGTCGTCGGATACGGGTGTTTTGGCGCAACATTTCTCGAAGTCTCGAACGCACTCGGCCAGGGCAAGATCGATGGTGTCCACCATCGCGTACGCGGCCGCCAGTTCGGACTGCGACACTCGAAGGGCCATCAACCGTGCCAGCCGCTCGTGTTGCCGACAAGTTTCGGCAGAGGTTCTGCCAAGGGCGTCGGCGGCCGCGAGTGGACCGTCGGCCGTCATCGGCTCGTCTACAAGTTTCTTCGCAGCGCCTGATCGGGAAGCAGCCATGGTGCCCTGAAGCGAGGGGGCGCCGACCGGAGTCGGTGCAACTATCGGGCGCCGCTGGGGAGTGGCAGCGCAGTGGTGGGATGTAGGATGTAAGAGGGATGCAGGTCCCAGCGGTAGTGGGTTAAACCAACTGCATTCGTGATTGCGCGCCAATTCGAGGACACTGGCCATGCCGACGACAGCGTTGTATCTCAGATCTGTATCAAGTTGACCCCCCGCACCGGAATTGCCCCGTGACCGACTATACGCACTTGCTGATCGAGACCTCATCTGGAGGCGTTCGCACCATCGTGCTCAATCGCCCCGATCGATTGAACGCAGTGAATCCGCAACTGGCCGAGGAGTTTCCGTTGGCCATGCGTGACGCGGCGGCGGATGACGCCGTGCGCGTGGTAGTGATTACCGGCAGTGGGCGGGGCTTTTGCGCCGGTCTCGATTTGGGCGCACCGACACCGACTGATGGTGGTACGCGGGCGTCGATTCTCGATCCGTATCACTGGGTGGGGCGTTGGGTGCTCAGCATTGTCACGTGCGAGAAACCGGTGATTGCCGCGATCAATGGCCCAGCGGCCGGCGCGGGCTTTGGACTGGCGCTGGCGTGTGATCTGCGTTTGGTGCACGCCGACGCGAAATGCACCGCCGGGTATGTGCGTCGCGGTCTGTCACCCGATGCGGGTGTCAGCTGGATGTTGCCGCGGTTGGTGGGTCATGCGCGCGCGATGGATATCGTGTTCACTGGACGCGATGTGGATGCGACAGAAGCGGAACGGATCGGGTTGGCGACCGCCGTGTTCCCTGCGGAGTCGTTTGCGCGACAGGTCGCGGTCTACGCGGCGTCGCTGGCGGCGGGACCGCCGGTCGCGCTGGCACTCACCAAACGCCTGATGATGGAGAGTGCGAGCGCGAGTCTGGAGGCGCAGTTGCGAGAGGAACTGGTGCACATCAAAACGTGCTTCGGCACGGCGGACGTCAGGGAGGCGATCACGGCGTTTCGGGAAAAGCGGATACCGGTGTTTGGCGGTTGACGACGTGCGGGATTCAGCTCCCGCCGGGATTCGATCTCACACTTCCCGGCAGCGCGTTTAACAGCGGCCCGAGTTCCGTGGCGCGTTCCAGCGTCGTCACGAAGGTGAGTCCGTTCAGAGAAACCACCAGCATGCCGGAGATTCCGTACACCACGATGCACTGGCCGTCGGCGTGAATCACGTTGCCAGATGCATCGATGCAGTGCGCGTCACCCATGATGCCGTTGCCGGTGTCATCCAGCTCCCGCACGCGGCGAAGAGACGCCCAGGTGCCAACATCGTCCCATCCGAATTCGGCAGGCAGCACCACCAGATTGCTGGTGCGCTCCAGAAGTCCCCGATCGATGGAGATTGACGTGACGTGCTGCGCGAACTGCTCCAGATCGCCCGATACCAGCATGGGCAGACCGAAGGCAAGTTCTCGGGTATGCTGCTCGAGCTCCTTGAGCACCACCTCGGCGCGCCAGACAAAGATCCCGGTGTTCCAGAGCGCGCCGCGATCGATCAGGATATCCGCCAGCACGGGGTTGGGCTTTTCGACGAAATACTCCACGCGACAGGCGCCCCCATCGGCGCGCGACACAAACGGATCGAATGGAACTCCGGTTTGCAAATAGCCGAAGCCGCTTTCGCACCGCGTTGGCTTGGTTCCGATCGCGACCAGCACCGGCTCCGTGTCGGCGATGCGTGCGGCCCGTTGAATGCTGTTTCGAAATGAGTCCGGATTGGCCACCGACAAGTCGGCGTGCAGCGCGCAAAAGACGGTGTCGGGTCCGGCACGGCGGGAAACCTCAGCAGCGCCCCACGCCAGCGCGGCGGCGGTGCCCAGCGGGCGGGGTTCCACAAGCATGTTGATTCGTGGAATGTCGGGGATCACCTCGTAGAGCGTATCCACGATGTCGGCACTGGTCACCACCAGAATGCGCTCGGGGGGCACGAGAGGGCCCAGTCGCAGGATCGTATCCAGAATGAGCGGGCGCTCATTAACGAGCGCGAGTACCTGCTTAGGTCGACGCGCGGTGCTGAGTGGCCAGAAGCGGGTGCCAATGCCGCCCGCGAACACGACAGCCCAGATCCCCAGGGTCGAGTCGATCTGCGGATCGGGCTCCGGTTCGTCGAAGGGGAGCGCGTCGACAATGGGTTCGACGATGAGCGTCGGTTGGGCGGAGGGTGCAGCACTGCGAGGATCAGTCATCGCGACCACGGAAGGGAGTGAACGGCGGTACTGCTTCTGCGGTTGGGGCTACTGCGGTTGGGGTAATGCTACTGCGGTTGGGGTAATGCCACTGCGGTTGGGGTAATGCCACTGCAGTTGGGGTAATGCCACTGCAGTTGGGTCCTGCCACTGCCGTGGACGTACCACCTACTGCGGTGGATGTACCACCACTGCGGTTGATGTACCACCCACTGCGGTTGAAGTACTGCGGCTATTGTTCTGCATGTCCATTGGCTTCACGAGCGGTTCCGGCATGCACCGCGCCGTCCTTGACACGACGACGCTGCTCGCGCAATTGGATGCCGACCTCGAAGCCGACACCAGTCTCGCGGCAGCGGAGCCGATTCTTGCGTTGGCCGAGCAGTATCTCACGGAAACGCGACGCGGGGAAGGGCCGGTGTCCACGTGGCACAGCGCGCAAACCATTGCGGATCGTCTCGAGGCGGAGATGCCGCGGCGCGGGCGTCCACTGGCCGACGTCGCGCGACGACTCGCCACCATGCTGTTGGAGGATATCAATCGTCTGGCGCATCCGATGTATATCGGGCATCAGGTGTCGGCCCCGCTGGCGGCGGCCGTATGGACCGATGCGCTGATCAGCGCACTCAATCAATCGTTGGCGGTACGCGAAATGTCGCCGTCGTTCACGCCATTGGAGCATCAGGTTGTGGCGTGGATGACCGACCTGGTGGGCTGGGACGAACGTGCCGGCGGCACGATGACGTCTGGTGGCACGGAGGCCACCTTGACGGCCCTGCTGGCGGCGCGGAGCCGCGCGATCCCGAACGTCTGGACCCATGGTGTACCCTCGCATGCACCGGCGCTGGTGTGCGGCGAACACGCGCACTACGCAGTCACGCGGGCGGTCGGCGAGATGGGGCTTGGCCTGCATCGGGTGCACACGATCCCATCCCACCACTATCGGATGGACATCGGTGCCCTGCGCACGACGCTGAAACAGCTACACGATCATCAAACGCCGGTGATGGCGGTGGTGGCAACGGCAGGCTGCACGGCGACGGGAAGCTTTGACGATCTGAACGCGATCGCCGACGCGTGCGCAGACTTCAGGGACGCCCACGGCGACCTGTGGCTGCACGTGGACGCCGCGCATGGTGGTGCAACGCTGTTGTCGCCAGCGCAACGTCATCGCGTGAACGGCATTGAACGCGCGCGCTCGATTGTCTGGGATCCGCACAAAGGTCTGCTGTTGCCGCTTGCGGCAGGCATGTTGCTGATGCGCGATGAGCGGGAGCTCAGCGCTGCATTTTCGCAGCAGGCACCGTACCTGTTCACCCAGGGCGACGACGCCAAGGTGTGGGACACCGGGCCGCGCAGCTTTCAATGCTCACGTCGCGCCGATGTTCTCAAGTTGTATGTAGCGATCGAGCGCTACGGCGCCGACGCCCTGGGCGCGCTGTACGACCGGTTGTGTAGGGTGGCGCGCGCACTGCACGACCTGCTGGCGGCGCGTGAGGATTTCACGCCGCTTCACGAACCCGAGTCGAATATCCTGTGCTTTGCCTGGACGCCGCCCGGAGTGCCGGCCGCGCAATTGAACGACCTGACTGATGCGATTCGCGAGCGCTACAACCGCTCGGGACGCGGATGGATCACAGTTACCACCCTGGATGCGCGACGGGTGCTGCGGATCACGGTGATGAATGCGCGCACCACCGAAGCGCACGTGGCTCGACTGGTGGACGGACTGGTGGCGGAAGGCAGGGCCGTGCTGGGACACGCCGGGTACTGAGGGTTACAGCAGTGCCTTCTTGACTGCCGCCTCAACGTTCTGCGTGCCGCCGACCCCCGTATAAATCACCTTGCCAGTCTTGTCGAGCACCACCATGTAGCTGGTGGCGGGGGCGTCGTACGCACCGCTCACTTCCCCCTTGCGGTCATACAGCATTTCGCCGGGCAATGCATTGACCTTTTGCCAAGCCTTGACGCGCGCGAGTGACTGGTTGATGGACACGGCAACCGTGATGAACTTCACTTTCGCGCTGTATTTCTTCATCGCGGCGCGCATCGCCGGCTCCATTTGCTTGCAGTTGCCACACCAGGTAGCCCAGAACTCGAGCACCACCGGGCCCTTGCCCAGGTAGGTCGTGAGGTCGACGATCTTTCCGTCCAGCGTTTCGAGCGGACCACCTGGTCCCTTCTCGCCGAGGGCAATGCCGACGTCTTGGGCCAACGCCGGAGCTGCGGCGATCGCGACCGCGAGTATGGTGCGGCGAAGCAAAAGGAACATGGTGTCTGGTGGTGGTTGGCGAACGTGAATTCGGCAAACCCTGCTCAGTAAGCCGTACTCCGTACCCAGTAGAAAGTACTCCGTACTCACTAGAAAGTACTCCGTACTCAGTAGAAAGTACTCCGTACTCAGTAAAAGTACTCCCTACTCAGTTCGATGTACTTCCGACTTCCGACTTCCTACTGCCTACTCAGTTCAGAAATACACCTGCCCCATCTTGATCAAGTAGTACT
>JANOKE010000174.1:0-8657 GCA_031419135.1 Gemmatimonadaceae bacterium | reverse complement strand
AGAAGATCTCCGACCCGGATGACCCGCACCGCAAGTACCTCGCGGGCGACGTGCTGCCCCTGCTGCACGAGCTTTTCTCGCGGCCGGGCTCGTTTCGCCTCGCCCTGTATGAACTGGAGGCGAGGAACTCGAGCAGCTTATCCTCGACAACAAAAACCGCGTTGAGGTGATTCTCTCCAACACCGGTGCGAACGACGCCGGAACCTGGGACGCGAGGAACGCCCCGGCACGCAAGCGCCTTCGCGCGGCGCTGGGTGCGGCGCACTTCCAGGATCGAATGTTCAACAATTCGATCCATATCGGCCATAACAAGTTCGTGGTCCATCTCGATCCCGCCGGTAAGCCGAAGTCGGTCTTTACTGGCAGCGCTAACTGGACGTCGACGGGCATCGCGGGCCAGACCAACAACGCCCTTCTGGTCGAAGACGGGAGGGTCGCGAAGGCGTTTCTCGACTATTGGCAGCGCATGCACGACGACGACAAGCTGCCCAAGCCAAAGCCCAAGCTCTCCTCAACGAGGAGCGACGCGCAGCAGGGCGCCGACTTCCGCGCCGCTAACGAGACGCCATCCGTGTTGACCCTTGGCGCCGGCGTGGAGATCCGCACCTGGTTCTCACCCAACATGCCGCAGCGCAAGAAGCCCACCTCGAAGACGAAAGCCGCACCCGTGCCGCCGGACCTGCAGGAGGTCTACCGACGCATGCGCATGGCAAAGGAGGCCGTGCTCTTTCTGGCGTTTTACCCCGGGCAAAAGGGTGTGGACTGCATGATTGGCGAAGCCATCGATGTGGGCCGCAAGGATTCCAATCTGATCGTCGTGGGCGCGGTCTCCAGCCCGATGGCGATGCCCAACTACATCGCAACCAAGAAGGACAAGGAGACGGGTGAGGTAGAAGTCGAGGGCGATTCACCTACCACGTTCGAAGAAGGCAACGTCGCCCTCGTGCGCGCCGCGCGCATCGACGAGAAGACACTGCTGGGCGACCTGGGCGTGGAGCAACTCACCGCCAAAGGCGGAATCGGCGCCATCATCCACGACAAGATCGTGGTGATTGACCCTCTCTCGCCCGAATGTACGGTAATCCTCGGCAGCCACAATCTGGGCTTTAAGGCCTCCTACTCCAACGACGAGAACATGCTGATCGTGACGGGGCACAGGGAGCTGTCGATGGCCTACGCGGTGCACGTGCTCGACGTGTACGACCACTACCGCTTCCGCGCCATACAGAATGATCGCGCAAAAAAGCGCAAAAAAGCGTGGTCAGGGTTTCTCGATGTCGACGACCATTGGCAGGACCACTACGTGGACGGCAAGAAGGGCGCGCTCTCGCGCTATTTCGCGCTGTAGTTTCGTGCGTTTGGAACGGACGTGGCAGCGAGTTCGCTGCACGCCCGACACCAGTGGCGGCTTTTCGCGCGCCGACCTTGCGCGTATTGTCCTGATGGTTCGAAAACGTCTCGTGTCGATCGTCGACAACTCGGCGTTGACAAGTAGTTCAAGTCGAAGGGACGAGAACGCATGAGCGACCAACGCTTACCCCAATCAGAAATCATCATCTGCCAAACGGAAGACGGGCGCACGTGCGTGCAGTGCCGTTTCGAGAACGAGACGCTGTGGCTGACCCAGGCGCTGATTGCGGAGCGTTTCGAAAAATGATGTGCGAACGATCAACGAGCACTTGGTGAACATTTTCGACGAAGGCGAATTGCGCCGGGCATTGGGCGAAGGAGTGGGTGTGAGGTGGCCAATGACGATGCTGCTCCCGCTGGCCGCTTGCACGTTATCCGCGCCAGTCGCCAGGCCTTCTGCAAAAGCCTCCGCGAGCAATCAGGCACTGGAGGCCCGTGCCATACAAGCGGCATCGAACCCAATCCTCTCAAACGGCGCTAACTACACCAGTGATCCGGCTCCTCTCGTAGCCGATGGAAAGCTGTACATCCTGACCGGACGCGACATGGCGAAGCCCGGTGTCAACGACTTCGTGATGCCCGAGTGGCAGATGCTGGAAACAAACGGCAATCCGATGTCGGGATCGTGGACACACTATCCGCACTTTTTGACGCCTGATGATGTGTTCACGTGGGCGACACCTGGCCGAGCATATGCCGCGCAGATCGTGCAGGGGCGGAACGGCAAGTTCTTTCTGTATGCGCCGGTAGTGCAGGCTGCTTCGACCAGCAAGGACCACTTTGCAATTGGTGTGGCGGTATCCGAGTCGCCGCTTGGTCCATGGGTCGACGCGCATCCACAAGGCCCGATTGTGTCGCAGTCATATCCCATCGCCAACGATATCCAGAACATCGATCCAAGCGTGCTGGTTGATGATGACGGGCGCGTCTATCTCTACTGGGGATCGTTCGGACACCTGAAAGGCGTGGAGCTGGCGCCCGATATGGTGACCATGAGCGGTTCACCAGTCGACGTGAACACGCTGACCGGGTTTTTTGAAGCGCCGTGGCTCTTCAAGCGCAACGGCACCTATTACCTGGCCTATGCCGGGAACAAGACCGGGCTGGATTCGGAGTGTACTGAGGCGGTGTACTACGCCTGCATCGCCTACGGCACGGCATCATCACCGCTGGGACCGTGGACGTATCGCGGCGTGATTCTGCAGCCGGTGTCGTCCACCACGTCGCATCCGGGCATCGTGGCGTACAACGGCGCGTGGTACATCGCCTATCACACGGCCGACGCAAAAGACGGTGGCCACTTCCGTCGTTCGGTGGCCATCGACAGGCTGGAATGGGACGATGGTGTCTCGCCGGCGCGCATGAAGAAGGTGGTCCCAACCGGCGGCGCGCCGTTCGACGCTACACCCATTGCGAATATCGCATCGCATGCGCGCGTTACGGCGTCCAACGCACCGGTGCCGGTGCAGTATTGGTTGCGCACGCTCAACGACGGGAAGGTGCGCGCGAATCCGTTGCCACCGGACATGTGGGCCACGTGGTCTCGCAACAATCCGCCGCAGCAGTGGAGCCTCTATCAGTGGGATCAGCCCGTCACACTCCACGCGTCGAGCGTGAACTTCTGGGGCGATCATCCGGCGGGTTCGGGCATTGGTGTGGCACCTCCCAACAGCTGGCGACTGGAATACTGGGAGGGTACGCACTGGAGGGCGGTGAGCGCGACCACGCCGTACACAAGTGTGCTCAATGCGTACAACCGCGTTTCATTTACCCCGATAACCACGCGATGCCTGCGGGCGGTGTTTGACGCGTCTACCGATGGCGCGACGTATGCGGCCGTGGCCGCGCAGGAATGGCAGGCGTTCTCGACGCGCGCGACAGCGCCGCTGCGGCAGTCTGTGAAGGGGGCGGCGTCGGCGAACTGCGGGTAGGGCGAAGGTGTGTACTGCGCCCTGCGATCACTCGATGTCGGTGCCAAATATCTCGCCGAGGCCAATCTCCGCGCGCAGTCGCAGTTCCGTTGGAGTCAGCCGACGATCGGCCGATATCTGTCGTACCGCATTGCGCGTGACGTCGTTAACCGCGCCGAACAACTCGCGTGCCCGCTCCATTGCCAGCTCGCGGGTTCGACGGGCCAACAATGGTGCAATCGACTCCCGCCACAGCGTATTCAGCAATGCCAGCTCGGCCCCGAACAGCTCGATAGTGTCGTGAATGTACAGCACGTCCTGCGCTTGCTTGTCATATGTGCGGAGATCAAGGATCAACAACTTCTGCACGATGAAGCTGACCGGATTCGCGACCAGTACCTGGGCCGGCTCAGCGATCGGGAGATCGTCGGTCGACGACATCGCAATTGTCCACGGCGTCATCAATAGGATCTCAAGATGCCGCAGCTTCTGCGTGGTAACGCCGCCGGCCGTCGCCGTCGCATTTTCGGTCCCGTCGCGGCGCACCGAGCTTCCACGCAGCGGCGAGAGGAACTCCGCGTAGAATCCCGCGCCATCGTCACCGAATTGGAAGTGCGACACAGGCGGGCGATGTTCACCAGTCAGCTTCTCGACGAAGCCGACGGCTTGCAGGGCTTGTGCAATGTTGCCTGGCAGTCGCGTGGCCGGATCGAACGCTACGTCAGCGTCTCGGGTAACCACCGGCCGGTAGCGCGGAACCGATGCGCCAGGATGCAGGCGATGCAACCGGTGCGCCCATCCACCCACGAAAACCATTCGCGCATGCCACGGGCGCAGTGCATCAATCAGCGCCGCCATTGCGATTACATCACGCATGGCGCGATGCACTCACGAGTGGTGCCAAGTATCGATTCCAGATGAACTCCGCTTGCTCGGCGCCGCGGGAAGGATGCTCGGACACGTCGAGCCACACTTGAATGATGTCCGCGCTCGCCGAGTGGCTCGGACGCACGCTGCCACCGAACGTGGAGCGCACGGCCTTGGGAATTCGCGCGATCAGGTCTACTGGGTCCCCTCGCTCGGCGATCACCAGGTTGCGCGCGCCGTCCACAGCATCCGCGCCGCCGGGAAGGTACGACGCACGCTCCACGAGCACGTAGGGCACGACACCGCTCACCAACCCCACGCCGAGTTCGTCCGCGGCAGCGAAGAGTCCGAGGCACGCACGCCCCGCAGGAAAGATGCGTTCGATCTGCAATCGCACGTTGGTTGGCACAATCATGCGGTATGCCACATCGGGCAGGCTATGTGACGGCACCTGCTTCCAACGACGAAACAGCTCGGCGCGCCGCACAAGGCGAAGTGGGCGAACGTCATCGTCGAGGAAGCCCTCACGCCGCAGCTCCTCAATGAAGCGGTGCGCGCTCATCGCCGAACATCCGGCGGCCGCTGCCAGGTCGTACGCATTGCGATACGCCCCGCGCGGTCCACCAAGGAGATGCGACGGGAGTTCGGGTGCCAGCAGCACCTTGATCAGCCATTGATTGAGATCGGAGAATAGATTCATCGGCACCATCACCTTGCCCAAACGCGATTGCGTCGGCACTCGCGGTTTGCGCGAAAGCCCATGCAATCCGGGTCCTCGGAATTCCTGCAGTCCATGCTCGTCGAGAACGCCAACCGCGACGCTCGGCGCATACTGAGCGGCAAAAGCCGCGAGCCGTTCGACTGCCGACGAGGAAATCTTTGGCGCGACCACCAGGGCGAGCGGTTGATCGCCATCGACGGCGGCGTGCTGCGCCTGCAGGCAAGCGCGCGACCACGAGTCTTCGAGCGGCACGCTGCTCCCGCGCGGTATCGATTTGACCGCGACGGCGTAGCGGAACCGACCGAGACTCACGCGAAGATCGGGACCGTGGGGCACTGCGCTCCACACACTCCAACCCGCCGCCGAGAACGCCGATCGGGCTCGCTCGATCGCATTGCGCTCGCCTTCGGCAGACGTGATTCGATGGTGGCGTAGGAGGTCATTCATCGGAACAGACTCGTTCGAAACTCATACTGGAATATAGCGAGTACTTGTTATATAGCTAGTACTTGTTATATCCCTTCTCGCGCCAACGGAGGCGCCGGGCAGTTTATATCTCCGCGCGGCGGTGCCGCGCAGAGTGGCAGGGGCGCCATAGAAGTTGGCCGTTACCGTGCGCGGTCAAACTCCAACTGATAGCTGCGCCCCGCTGTCACGGCAAATTCCACGGTCTCCTCGCCGCGTTGCACGACGCGCACGCGCTGTCCATCTGACGTAACGTTCACCCTGCCCTTCGCCTGAATGCGACAGCGTCGCGTAACATGTGCCAGAATGGTGGCGCGCGTCGCGCGCCCGTTCGCCCACGCCACACTCACGTCAAACCCTCCGCGCGCACGCACACCCTGTACACTGCCCTCCCGCCACTCGGCTGGCAGCGCGGGCAACAGACGTATCGCGTCCTGATGCGACTGCACCAGCATTTCCGCGATCGCTGCCGATGCGCCCATGTTGCCATCCACCTGCAGCGCGCGCCCGCACAGTGAAAACAGGTTGGGCAACGACGACTTGGTGAGTAGCGCGCGCAATTGCTCCAGCGATTTCTCGCCGTCGTACAGCCGAGCGCGGAGTCCCATCTTCCAGGCGTACGACCAGCCGCATCCGCCGGTGCCCCGCCGGTCGAGAGTGACGGCGGCAGCGGTCGCCAACGCGGGTGTGCGCTCCGGTGTGATTTCGCTGCCGGGATACAGTCCCCACAAATGGGATAAATGGCGGTGTTGCGGCTCAAGATCGTCCCAGTCTTCCAGCCACTCCTGCAACGTTCCGCGCCTCCCGATTTGATTGGGGGCCAGTTGTTCGCGCGCCGAACGTACCTCTGCGGCGAATGCACTGTCGGACTTGAGGAGTGCTGCCGCTTCGCCGAACGCGCCAAACACATCGCGAATGATGTGCATGTCCATCGTGGGACCCGCGGCCATGGTGCGCGCAGTGAGCGAGATGCCACTCACTTCGTCAAAGAACAAACCGTTGCCCGGCCACGCGGGGTAGTTCTCGGGTGAGTTGGACGGCGCCGTCACCAACCAACCTTTACCGGGATACGGCACCAGCACGTCCAGCAGGAAACGCGTCTGATCGCGCAACAGCGGATAGATGCGGCGCAGGTATGTCGTGTCGCCGGAAAAGCGAAAGTGTTCATACAGGTTGGTGATAAGCCACGCGCCGCCTACGGGCCACGCGCCCCAGGATGGTCCGTCCATGGGCGTAGTGGCGCGCCAGAGATCGGTGTTTTGATGCACCACCCAACCGCGTGCGCCCCAGTGTTCACGCGCGGTTTCCGTGCCGGTTTGTGCCACGTCGCTCACGAGCTTTTCCAGCGGCCCCACCATTTCACTCAGGTTGCCCGTTTCGGCGGGCCAGTAGTTCATGGGGAGATTGATGTTGATCGTGTATTTGGCGTCCCACCACGGATTGGGGTTGTCGTTCCAGATACCCTGCAGGTTGGCGGCTTGGGTGCCGGGTCGCGAACTGGCCATCAACAGGTAGCGGCCAAACTGATAGTAGATCGCCGCCAGATCGGGATCGGGTGCGGTGGCGAAGCGCTTGATGCGTTCGTCGGTGGGCATGGCCAGGACGTCGGCGCTGGTGCCACTCAATGACAGACGCACGCGGTTGAACCACTGCTGATGTTCGGCGACGTGCTCGTACAGCATGGTGTTGTACGTGCGCGACGAGGTGCGCTCGAGCACCGTTTGCACGCGATTGGCCGGGTTGCCGCTCACATCTTTGTAGTTCACGAAACTCGTGGCCGCAGCCAGTACGATGGTGACCGCGTCGGCACCGTTCACGCGGAGTGTGCGATAGTCCACTGCGACTGTGCCGCGCGAACCCTCCGTGCGCGCCTGCAATCGCGCTTCGTACGTGAGTCGACCGGCGATGCCCAGATAGTCGGAGTTCTTGCCGGTGAGGCGCAATCCGTTGGGCGCCACGCCGTCCATCTGGAAATAGTCGGTGCCGTAGTTGGAGTGGGCCGGGTTGCGCACACCGTGCAACGTGGCATTGAACGTGAGTGCACCGGGCCGGTTTGCAGACAGGCGAATGACAATGGCCTGGTCGGGCGCGCTCACGAACACGTCGCGCGTGAAGGTCACGCCATTCACCACGTACGACACGCGCGCGATGGCCGAATCGAGCAGCAGCTCGCGGCGATAACTTGTTACGCTGTCGTGTCCCGGAAATGCAATGAGCAGATCGCCCAGCGGCTGGTATTTCATCTGTTCGTAGGGCACCCCCATCATTGTGCGTCCAAACAGGTCGTGCGCCTTGGGTACGTCGCCGGCAAAGAGCAATCGGCGGATGTCGGGCAGCGCCTTGCTCGCGCCTTTCACTACCGGGTTGTACGGACCGCCTGTCCACAGCGTCTCTTCATTCAGCTGAATGTGTTCTTCGCGGGTGCCGCCAAAAATCATGGCACCTAACCGGCCGTTGCCAACGGGCAGTGCGCGATTCCATTCGCTTGCAGGCTGGCGAAACCACACAGCGGAGGGCGGCGCGGGCTGGGCGAGCGCGATGCTCGCGGACAATACCGTCAGCAGGAGTGTCGCGCGGGCCAGCCGCGCCATCACAGGCATTGCGATCACGCTGCACATCACACGATGGTTGGCCATTCTTCACCGAATCCAAGGACATGCCCGTCACAGTCTCGAACAGCGAACTCTTTCATGCCGTAGGGCTGCAGCACGATCGGATACACGATGTCTGCGCCCTTGTCCCGCAGTTCGGAAAACAACGACTCGACGTTGGCGACCCAGAAGAATGCATCCCAGGTGCCTCCCTGCGCCTCCATGGGTCGAATCCGACCAGGATCCGCCACCAGCCGAAGCATCAGCGCACAACTATCTCGACTGTAGATGGCGAATTGCGCGGGAGTGCCACCAACATATTCGGGTCGAAATCCGAACGTGTCGCGATAGAAATTACCGGTCGTTGTCACATCGGCGACGGGAAAGTACGACGCGCTTCGCACCAACGTCGACGTGTCCATGGTCAGTGGCCTCGGGGTGAGGGTAGATCCGCTTACAACTACGCCCGGCACCAGTCTCGGTGCCGGGCTCCTAGGGGCATAGGCGTGGAACAGGCGGCGACGGCCGAGCAGAGAATGGGGAAATTCAGGACGTCGGAGTGCACTCCGGGAGCCCTGGCGAATTCGATGGGAGAAAGTATCGCCACTACGGCCAGCGAACAAATTGCAGCCCTGTTGCGGGGCAGTCAAGCAGACTGGAGGTTGATCGCGTTCGATTCCATCCCGCTGCAAC